>CALEWN010000219.1 GCA_937925385.1 uncultured Senegalimassilia sp. | reverse complement strand
GTTGAATGCTCATTGCAATTTCATTATTGCACGTTTGGTATTGATTATCAACTATTTATTGTGACATAGCCAAACGAAAAAGCCGCCCGGTGCATCACCGAGCGGCCAAACCGTCGCAGGTATTCGCCGAAGACCCTTACGCCTTCTTGCCGTACTTGCGCTCATAGAGAACATTGTTCGTCTCCAGCCAGCTTTCCACGGTGCCGGTGTCGAAACCGTCCTGCGGGTCGATGACGAGCGCGTACATCTCCTCTTCCTTGAGCACCGCGTCGAGAGCATCAGTCAGCTGGATCTCGCCGCCGACGGTGGGCTTGGCCTCGGCCAAAAGCTCCATCACGCGCGCGGACAGCAGGTAGCGGCCGAACACGGCCAGGTTGGAGGGCGCATCCTCAAGCGCGGGCTTCTCCACCAGGCTATCGATCTTCCACACGTCGTCGGAGATGGCGGAGCCGGCGATGACGCCGAAGCGGTTGACCTGGTCATCGGGCACGGGCATGACGGCGATGACCGAAGCGCCGTTGTGCTCGTCGGAGACCTTCTGCATGGCGGGCAGCATGTTGTTGTCGGGGACCAGGACGTCGCCGAGCAGCACGTAGAACGACTCGTCACCCGTTTTCTCGGCGGCGCAGTGCACGGCATGGCCCAAGCCCAGCGGCTCATCCTGATACACATAGCTGACGTTGAGATTGCCGGCATGCTCAACGGCGTCGGCGTACTTGTCCTTGCCGCGCTCGCGCAGCATGGACACCAGCTCGGGATTCGGCGAGAAGTGCTCCTCGATGGACTTCTTCTCGCGGCTGTTCACGATAACCACCTCGTCGGCGGCCGATGCCAGACCCTCTTCCACGATGTACTGGATGACGGGACGGTCCACGACGAGAAGCATTTCCTTGGGCTGGGCCTTCGTAGCCGGCAAGAAGCGCGAGCCGAGGCCGGCGGCGGGGATGATAGCCTTCATATAAGGTTTACCTTTCTTCAGGGGAATAGACGCGAAGCGCCGCGAGACGCGGCGCTTCGTCGATTCGCTTCGGCAATTGTAGCACGCAGGCTATTCGGCCTTCAGTTCCGCCACAGCCTCTTCAAGCACGGCGATCTGCTTCTCGGTCTTCTTCAAGCCGCTGATGGAAACGAACACGTAGATGAGCAGCGCGGCCCACATGAGCGCATAGGCCGCGATAATGAACGGCATGGACGGGATGACGGTGCTGTAGATGTCGGCAAGTACGGGATTCATGGGATGCTCCTTCGATCAAGCGCCCTTCGGGACGCGAACGTTTGCTAACGGGAAACGGGGCTCGCCCGGCTTTCGCCTAGCGCTGCTCCTCCAAAACCTCAACCTCGTCTTTGAGGGCTTGCAGGCGCTCCTGCAAGCGGACCTGGCGGAAACGGAAACGATACAGCGCGAACCCGACGAGCATAAGGCCCGCCAAACACACGGCCACGGTCATGCCCATGTCGCCGGACATGCCGCCCTCGCGCAGCACCACGGGGTGCACGCCCGAGGGGATAAGGCGCGTGATCATGAAGCAGATGGGCACGTCCACCATGGCGATGATGCCGATGACGGCAGCATACACGCCGCGACGCTCAGGCTCGTCGATGGCGTTGCGCAGCACGAAGTACGCGATGACGATGAGCATGAGGATAAGGTAGGTGGTCAGGCGCGGCTCCCACGTCCACCACACGCCCCACTCGAAACGCTCCCACAGATCGCCCGTGATCATGGTGCAGATGACGAACACGAGCGAGATCTCCATGCACACCTTCGCGCACGTGTCGAAGCGCTGGTTTTTGGTAGCCAGGAAGCGCACGGAGTAATAGCACGCGAACGCCAGCGCACAGAACGACACCAGGGCCACCGGCATATGGAAGTAGAAGATCTTCTGGGACAGCAGCAGCTTGTTCGCCACCATCTGCCCGCCGATCAGCTCAACGCCGTCGACGGCGGCGCCGTTGACGGGCCCGGCGTACAGAAACGCCATGAGAAAGCCCAGGGTGGAGAGCACGATGCCCACCAGCAGCGCCCACGGCGCCACCTTGTCAGGCCACTGCCCTGCCTCGGGCAGCTTCACCGGTTTGTTCGTCATTGGTTTCCTTTCCTTATGAAGATCGCAGGTTGAAAGCTATGCGGAGATAACAAAATCGTACAGAACCCAGCTGACCAGCAGCATGATAACGTCGTAACCGCCGGCAAGCGCCATCGACTGCGTGAACACGTCGAGATACCCCTCGGCACCCACCACTACGGCGGTGGTCGCCGACGCGCATGCGTAGAGCAGCGGGAAGATCAGCGGCACGAACAGCACGGCGAGCATGACGTCCTTGCCGCGCGTGTTCACGGTGATGGTGGACAGCAGCGTGCCGATGCCCGCCACGCCTATGGTGCCCACCGCAAGCGGCACCGCCATGAGCATGAAATCAGGGCCGGGCTGGGCGGTGGTCAGGAAGAAGAACCAGAACAGCGGCACGGCGATCACCTCGACCACCAGCAAGAACAGCAGGTTCGACGTGGCCTTCGCCAGAAAGATCACGCTGCGGTCCATGGGCACGAGCAGGATGCCCTCCATGCAGCCCTGCTCCTTCTCGTGGTTGAACGAACGGTTCAATCCCAGCAGCGACGTGAACACGATGAGCGCCCACAGAAGCCCGCCGGAAAGCTGCAGCACATCGGTCGCCTGCGCCGTCTGCCCGAGCGCCGCGCCGTACACGATGAGCACGAGCAGGGCGTAAATGCCCATGGACGTGAGCATCTCCTTGGTGCGGAACTCCTGCTGCAGGTCCTTGGCAAGCAGGGTTTTATACTGGGCGAACGTGCTGGGCACGCTCAGGGCCACCCGGCCGGCGCGCGCCCGATCGGCGCCCGTGCTTGGTTTGCGCGCCATTTACGACACCCCCATTCCCACCGTGGAGCGGTACAGCTCGGAGAATTCGTCGAAATCAAGCTGGTCCTTCGGACCGAACGTCACCACGCGACCGCGTGCCAACACCAGCGCATGCGTGCACATGTCGAAGCCTTTGCGCAGGTCATGGCTCACCATGACGAAGGTTCGGCCCGCGCGCTGCCCTTCGATCAGCTGATCGAAGATATCCACGGCATGCGGGTCGAGGCCCGAATACGGCTCGTCCAAAAACACCACATCGGGGTCGTGGACAAGAGCGCGAGCGATAGACAGACGCTGCGTCATGCCGCGCGAGAACGTGCGCACCACGTCAAGCCGGCGATGCTTCAGCTCAACGGCTTCGAGCAGCTCCATCACACGCGCTTCAGGGTCGGCCAAACCGTAGAGCCTCGCATACAGAAGCAGGTTCTGCTCGGCGGTAAGGTCGGGGTAGAGCATGGCGTTATGCGAGATCAGCCCGATGCGCCCGCGGACCGCTTCAGGCTCTTCCCGCAGGTCGATGCCCATAAGGCTTGCCGAGCCGTCCGTGGGACGCGTCAACGTGGACAACATGCGCAACAGCGTGGTCTTGCCGGCGCCGTTGGGGCCGAATATGGAAAGGAACGCCCCTTGCGGAACCTCGATGGACACCTTGTCCACCGCCTTGCGCGTGCCGAACACCTTCGACAGCTTCCTTGTCTTGATGGCAGCCGTTTCCTCCATCGGCCCCCCTTCCCCTGCATCTTGGATGCGTGCGAGCATTCGCACGTCAGTCTAACGCAAAACGCGATCGCCGTACGCGCGGCGGCGCCGGCTTCGAGCGCCTATCGCGCCCCTTCCGCCAACTCACCGGATGCCGCATCAGCTGCGGCGCGCTGCGCGTCGGTGAGCTTGCGGCTGGCGCGCCTGCGGCCCACCGTGGCCACGCACACGCCGCCCATGAGCAACCCGAAGCCCGCCCACACCAGCGAGATGAGCGGATTGACCCGCACATCCATAGAGAACGCGCCGTCGTTGTTCACGCCACGGTACACCACGAACAGATCCTCGGTGGGCAGCGAGATGACGCTTGCGACCAGCTTCTGCTGCTGGGTCTTCTGCGCCAGCTGCACCCTGGGGATGACCTGGCCGATGAAGGCACCGTCTTTGTAGGCATCGTAGTTCACGGTGTACATGATGTCGTCGCCGCCGTTGATCTCGGTCACGGAATTGGACACGTACTCAAGCGTGTAGCCCTTTATCTGGAAGGTCTCGGACGCCGTATCGGAGGCCTCGTCGTAGCCGATGTAGGCGACCTTCTCCGTCACGTACATCGACGAGCCGATCAAGCCAACCAGGATGACGGCCATGGCCGCGTGCGAGAGGAAGCCGCCGAAGCTTGCGGGGCGGTTGCGCAGGCACCCGCCGAACGCTGCCACGGCGCCGCAGCTATGTGACTCCTTGTACGAGCGCACGATGCGGCCCAGCATGAACAGCGAATTGAAGAACAGCAGGCTGGCCACCTTAAAGACGACCACCATAAGGCCAATGGTCCGTCCGGTTTTTGCGTTATCATTTTTCGGGTCGGCCGCCAGCTCCTTTTTCCCCATAAAAAAGGCTACAGCGCCGCAGATGATGATGATGCCGCTTAAAACAAGTGAAATCGGATTGGTGTTGTTTTGGAAGCTTAAGAGAATATTAAGCGCCCACAGAATAATGGCTATCACGCCAAAGGTATAGCCT
>CALEWN010000218.1 GCA_937925385.1 uncultured Senegalimassilia sp. | reverse complement strand
CCGCCCTACAATCAAGGCATCGAAGACCGTACTAACGGTTACGCTAGCCGCATCATTGTGCCCCGTTGTGCCCGCAATGGCGAACGAGGTCGCGCCTCAGCCTGAAGACGACCCCCAGCTTGCAGAAGAGTTGCCCGCAAACGTGGGTTGGAGCCGATGGAACGGCTGCGAGTGGCGCATCTCGAACGGCGATTTGACGATTAGGCCGGCATCCGCCGAAAACGGACCGGTAATCGAACCTGGTGCTCTAAGCGGCAATTATTGGGATGCCCCCTGGAAAGATTACCTACCGTCCATCACCTCTGCAACATTCGAAAACGGGGTCTTCGCAATAGGAGATGCATGCAGCAATTTATTTAAGGGTGCAGGTTCCTTGCAGTCTGTTGATTTGTCAGGCCTTGACACATCGCGTGCCACAAGCATGGAAAGCATGTTTAGCGGATGCGCATCGCTGAAGGCGCTCGACATCAGCAAGTTCAATACTTCAAACGTCAAAGACATGAGCTACATGTTCTACGGTTGCTCCAGCCTAACCACGATTGGCGATGCGAAATGGGACACGCGCAGTTTAACCAGAATGAAATCAATATTTTGCGGTTGCAGCTCATTGCAAAGCATCAACCTAAAAGGCTTTGATACCACTAATGTCACAGAAATGGGATTTGCCTTTGATGGGTGCAGATCCCTTAAGGAAATCGATTTATCCGGATTCGATATCTCAAAAGTCAGATACCTAGATAGAATCCTTGCTAACTGCACTAGTTTAGAAACGGTTTCGCTTCCCAAATCCAGTGCGCCTAGCAACAAAAGCACAAAGCACATGTTCACTAACTGCACATCGCTTCGTACCCTTGACCTGACCGGGTTCGATACCTCAAACGTTATCAGCATTGGAGGCATGTTCGCCAATTGCACCTCGCTTGAGTCCATCAACGTTTCATCTCTTGACACCTCGAAGGTGACCTCAGCTTTCGGCCTTTACTCTTACGGATCGGCCGGACCTGGCTTTGATGCGGGCATCTTTGCAGGATGCAGGTCCCTGAAGACGGTCGACCTCTCCAATTGGGACCTTTCGAACACTGAGGACCTAAAATACTGCTTCGCTGGATGCAGCTCACTTGAAAGCGTGAAACTGCCTAGCAAGCCTATGAATAGCTGCCTTTGGCTCACCGGGCTATTCCTTGACTGCTCATCGCTGAAAAGCTTCGACCTGTCTAGCATTAATGCACCCAATGCAACCGATATCAGCGGCATGTTCTCGATGTGCGAATCGCTAAGCAACGTCACAGCGCCAAGCGGCTGCCTCCCCAAAGCAACCAGCGTTGGCGGCATGTTCTACGGTTGCAAGTCGCTTACAAACCTGGATTTGACCGGATTGGGCTCGCAAACGGTCAGTAACTTAAACTGTCGATATAAAGCCGATTACGACTATGCGCCGCATCCTCCTACCTTGGAAGAAGTAGTAGGGCCAATGGGCGTGGGCGTCGGCTTGTTCGAGGGATGCTCCTCGCTGCAATCCCTAGCATTGCCCGATTGGGACACATCGCATGTTAAGGATCCAGAAGCCGCAACGTTGATGTTCAATGGCTGCAATTCTCTTGAGAAGATCTCGGTTGGCGAGCATTTCCAAGCCAACCCGTTCCCGCAAGCCGGCTCCAACAACGCGAGCGCAACGGGATCTTGGGTCGATATCGAGAGCGGCGCAACCTACACGCCAGCAAACGTTCCCGCCAATACCTCTGCAACATACGTCTCGCAGCTAATGCTCAACGCCAAGGACTTCGCAATCGACGCGTCCAAAGAAACCTATACCGGCCAGCCCAT
>CALEWN010000217.1 GCA_937925385.1 uncultured Senegalimassilia sp. | reverse complement strand
GCGCCTCACGCTCGCGGTCATCGACGAGCAGCAGCGTTTCGGCGTGGATATTCGCTCGGGTTTGCCTAAGCGTGCTACCGCCACTGCAACGGCGGTTGCCATCAGCGCGGCGCTTTTGTGCCCGAACCTGGCGTTCGCCGCCGATTGGGTGAACGTCGACGGCACGCAGTATTCCGACAAGACAACCGGCGCATCGGGCGCAGGTTGGGCGTGGGATGGTCAGGATGACCTCAACCTAAATGGTTACACGGGCGGTCCTATCGCCGCGCAGGGCAATCTGGGGGTTAACGTCGCGGGTCAGAACAGTATCACGAACGCCGCCCCACTTGATACGAACGTTGGCGCGATCACCGTCGACCAGGGCAACCTGACCATCCAAGGCGCCGGCGAGCTTGATGCCACCGCCGGCACCAACGTGATCTCGGCCACGGGCAACGGCGAAGCGGGCGGCGACGTCACCATTTCGGGAGCCACCGTGAACGTGACGGCGACCAACGACGGCGACGCGGCGGATTGCGGCGGCATGCGGGGCGAGGCCATCGGCGTTTCGGCATCCGGCGGCGATGTCACCGTCAAGGATGGCGCAAACCTTACCATCAAGGCGGGCATGCCCGCCGAGTCTGAAGGCGTGCATCCCTGGACCGTCGGCATCAATGCGACGAATGACGTGAACGGGGAGTATACCCATGGGGCTGCCGCGCTTCCCAACAAGGGCGGCAATGTGTTCATCAGCGGGTCGACTGTTTCGATTGACGCTTCCAACGGCACGGTTTCGTGCGGTATCTGCTCTTCGGTCGCCGGCGCCCCGTCGATCATCGCGATCACTAACGGATCGAATGTGACAGCTCGCTCGGACAACTCGGTTTATGGCGCATGTGGGATTGCCGGTTTTGCGCAAACCGGTGAAGCTAGCGTCATCATCAAGGATTCCGCGGTAGATGTTTCCGCATCATGCGATGGCGAAGCGACCGATGGCGCCGATGCCGCTTATGGCATCCGTTCGTCTAGCGCGAGCAAGTTCGCAGGAGGGTCGATCGTCATCGATAACTCCAAGGTGAAGGCCGCCGGCGGCCGCGCGGCGATTCTCGCTGGCAACGAGATTTATGAGCGGGACCTTGATGTGATACCGCCGAGCACTATAACCATCACTGGCGGTTCCAAGATCATCGTGCCTGGCGGCGGCATGGTTCGCGATTATCGCGAGCGGGAAAGCTATGGCAATTATTGGGCTTGGGCCCATGTTGGCCAGGTTGTCGGCGTCGCGGGTTCCGACGTGCTCGACACGCTGGATAGCGACCAGGTTGCACACGTGGCGGTCATCGACGCGGGGGACGCCCCCGCTCCGGCGTCCGCGCCCGTGTTCGCGTCTGCTTCCGGCGAGGTGGATCCCGCGGCAACGCAGGCTGCGGCTTCGGTGAACCCCGCCACTGCGAAGACCATCGCCGCGCCCGCACTGGCGCAAACCGGCGACACGAACGGGCTGCTCGGCGTGACGGCCGCCATAGTGGCAGCGTTCACGGCTTTCACCGGCCTGTTCGCCTCCCGCAGGCGCAAGCAGTAGCGTTGCGCTACGGTTTTGCGACGCAGTCTCGCATAGCAAGAGAGGGTGCGGTTCCAGCCGCGCCCTCTTCGCGTGGGCAAGGGGTGATCTTGGCGCTTACCTTCGGGGTTGGCGTGAGATCGGTCTTGTGCCAACCATCCCAGTCGGTTCGTACTCGTTTGCAAGGCCGTTTGCAAACGCAGCGAAAACCCGCTACTGCTCGACGATCTCCCTCACCAGGTTCGCCAGCATCTCAAGATTATCGGCATCGGGGTGGGATAGGGCTTTGTCGAAGTTCTCGATCATGGTGTCGATGTTGGGCATGTGGTCAGGCTGTTCCTTCATTTTCACGTAACGCTCGCGCACGGAATGCGGCATCTTGCCTTGGCACATGAAGGTCCCGATCACGGTGTTGCTGTCATCGATGAACGCCTTCGTTTTGTCCAGAATCGCTTGGAAATACGCCTCGCTACCGCCAAAGCCGGCGGTGCCGAACAGGAAAATCTTTCGGTTCCTCAGCTGTGCCAAAAGCTTTTGCGCGGCCTGGTCCGCCACGCCTTGGTTCGTCCAAAAGCCCACGAACAGCGTCTTCGACGCAGGGATTGTGGCGCCGGTGCCGTCGTCGTGGCTGCCGTCCCCGCCCAAGCTTCCGAAATACTCGCACGTCCCTTCCGGCAGCGTCTTGCGAACAGCCTCCGCGAGTTCAGCGGTATTTCCCGTCCTGCTGCTAAACACGATCGAATAACCCTTGCCGCTCATACCTGCCCTGCCTTCCGTTGCTTCCATAGTCGTTTTACCCTTTGGGATAGGATTGCCTTTTATATCGATTCTATCCCTCGGCAAGCACCCCAGCATAACGCTGCCCGCCATCCTCTCCCAAAACGCAAAAAGCCCGCGGGGGGGGAATCCCCTCCCGCGGGCTTCGCAACCTCGGTCGCACGCCGTATGTCGCGCGTCTTCGCGCTCGCGTGCCCTTGCGGGCTCCGGCGCTCTCGTCGCATGCCTTGCGCGCACGCGGCTCTTGTCCTACAGCGAGCTCGTCTCGCCGAGCGATTTGCCGGCGGTCTCGGGCGCCATGAAGATCGACAGCACCAATCCCAAGATCACCAGGCCGGCGGCCACCAGCATGGTGGGCCCGATGCCGAACGCGGCCATGAAGATCGGCGTGCCGTACGTCGCCACGATCGTGCCGACGCGCGAGATGCCGATGGCCAAACCCACGGCCGTCGCCCTGACCTCGGTGGGGAACAGCTCGTTGGGGTAGAGCCACTGCAGGATGCCCGGTCCGCCGCTGAAGAACGCGTACAGGCCGAACGCGCAGATGATCACCGGCAGCGGCGCGGTGGGGAACAGGCCCAGCACCACCAGGCCCACCGCCATCAAGAACAGCGAGCGGATCAGCAGCGGTCGGCGGCCCATGGAGTTCAGCCAGAACATGGCGGGCAGCGAGCCGACCAGGAAGAACAGGCTCAGCACGCTCTCGCCCAGGATCGCTCCCTTGCCGACACCCAGGCCGAACGCGGTCATAATCTGCGGGCCGAACGTGTAGATGGCGTACATGGGAACCACCTGGCACAGCGTGAGAATGCCCAGGAACACGATGCGCGCGGCATAGCCCTTCGAGAACACCTCGGCGAAGCCGGCCTTCGCCTTCGGCTCCTCTTCCTCGCCCTCAAGGGTCACGTCGTCGCCGTAGACGCGCAAGACCACTTTGAGCGCTTCCTCCTCGCGGCCCTTGCTCTTAAGCCAAAGGGGGGACTCGGGAACCTTGCACCTGCCGATCAGCAGGAACACGCAGGGAATGATGGCCGATCCCAGCATCAGCTTCCACCCGTTGTCGACGTCGCACAGGCAGAAACCCACAAGCGCCGCCACGGTGGCGCCCAGGTACCACGCCGCCGAGACCATGCCCATGGATATTGCGCGGTGGTGCTTCGGCGTGAACTCGGTGATGAGCGACGTGGCGATGGGGTAGTCGGCACCCACGAACACGCCGATGAAGAAGCGGTAAATCACCAGCTGCATGGGTGTGGCATCGGTCATGCTCAGGGCTGAGAACAACGCGATGGCGATGATGTCCAAGACGAACATTTT
>CALEWN010000216.1 GCA_937925385.1 uncultured Senegalimassilia sp. | reverse complement strand
TTTGGAATGTGTACCGTCCCGGCTGTACGGAGCACTATGTGGTCCACGTGCTGCGGAAGGACCCCGCCTTTGTGCCCGAGCTGGACCTGGTCATGGAGGACGGCTCCACCTACAACGGCGCCGACGACCCCCGCATGACCAAAATCGGCGCCTTCATGCGCAAAACCAGCTTAGATGAGATGCCACAGTTCTTCAACGTGCTGCTCGGCGATATGTCGGTGGTGGGCCCCCGCCCCGACCTGCGTCGCGAAACCGAGCTTTACGAGGGCGAGGAGGGCCTGAAGCTGTCGGTGAAGCCGGGCATCACCGGCTACGCCGCCGTGTACGGCCGCAACTCCCTGCCCTGGAAGCAGCGCCTGTCACTTGACGTGTACTATGTCAAGCACATAAGCTTCCTGTTGGATGCGAAGGTGTTCTTCCGCACGTTCGCCACGGTGCTCGGACAGGAGGGCATCTACGTGGAGGAGGACGGCGAGTCGTAACACACGCGGTGCATGAGCAATGAGCACGACGCGCCCGCTAAACCGCGAGGCAAGCACCGCAGAATGCCATCGCCGCTGCGAAGGGATCGATTCGCACCGCTTATCGTCGCTTCACCGTATACGCTTCGCAAACAACCGAGCAGCGCACATGACGCAAGACAATCGGGCCGGGCATATTGCCCGGCCCGGCTCGCATAGGCGCCGATAACACGACTGCAGATGAAAAAGCCGCCCGATGGCGGCTTTTCGTTTCCCTAGTACACCATACCCATGGCTTCACGTACTTCTTCCAGGGTTTGGTTGGCGATCTCGTTGGCGCGACGGTTACCCTCGCGCAGGACGTCCTTCACGTAGTCCATATCGCCTGCAAGCTCCATGCGACGCTCGCGGATGGGAGCCAGGAAGTCGTTCACGCTTTCGGTGACGTACTTCTTCAGCTGGCCCGAACCGCCGTTGCCGATCTCCTCGGCGATCTCCTGCTCGCCGCGGCCGGTGCACAGCGAGGCCGTGGTGATAAGGGCCGACACGCCCGGGCGGTTGTCCGGATCGAAGGTGATGAAGCGCTCGGAGTCGGTCTGGGACTTCTTAATGAGCTTCGCCGTCTCCTCGGCCGTGGCCGACAGGCTGATGGCGTTGCCGTAGCTCTTCGACATCTTGCGACCGTCAAGGCCGGGGATGAGCACGGCGTCGGTGAGCAGGCCTTCGGGCTCGGGGAACACGTGGCCGTAGCGCTCGTTGAAGCGGCGAGCGATCTGACGGGTTTGCTCGATATGCGGCAGCTGATCCTTGCCGACGGGCACGATGTTGCCCTTGCAGAACAGGATGTCGCAGGCCTGGTGCACGGGATAGGTGAGCAAAAGACCAGTGAGCGCGTGGCCGGAGGCCTCCTGCTCGGACTTCACCGTAGGGTTGCGCTCAAGCTCGGCCTCGGTGCACAGGGAAAGGAACGGCAGCATGAGCTGGTTGAGCGCCGGCACCTGCGAGTGGGTGAAGATGATGGTCTTCTCCGGGTCGATGCCGCAGGCCAGGTAGTCGATGACCATGTTGTACACGTTGTCCTGGATGTTTGCCGTGGTGTCACGGTCGGTGATGACCTGGTAGTCGGCGATGATCACGCGGGAGGTGACGCCAAGATTCTGCAGCGCCACGCGCTCGCGGATGGTGCCGAAGTAATGGCCCAGATGCAGCCTGCCCGTGGGGCGGTCGCCCGTGAGCATGCAATATTTGCCGGGGTTGACGGAAAGGTCGGCGCGAATCTCATCGCTGCGTTTCTTGCTGGCTTCGAAGCTATCGCCCATCATGCCCTCACATTCATAGTTAGGCGGGAATTCAGTAGTTGTTCCAGTATAGCGCTTATGCCCTACGCGAGCGCGAACCATCTGAGGCCGTTTTCCAGCCGCAATGCAACCGCGGCGCCGAAACGTGGCACAATGGGACCATCCGCCAGACGAGAGAAGGAGCGCACCATGGAAAACCCCCGCACAACCGCATTCGCGCAAACGGCGAAAACCATCATCAAGCAGCTTGAGCGGCGCAACATGGAAGGCTATTTCTGCGAAACCTCCGCCGATGCCGTGGAACTGGTGCGCAAGCTAGTGCCCGCCGGCGCCTCCATCGCCTGGGGTGGCACGGAAACGTTCAAGGAAACGGGCGTGAAAGCTATGCTGGAAGCCGGCGATTACCGCATGATCGACCGCTCGAAGGCGACCACACCCGAGGAGACGCGCGAGATTTTACTGCAGCACTTCGCCAGCGACTGCTTCTTCATGAGCACCAACGCCATCACGCGCAAAGGCGAACTGGTCAACATCGACGGCAACTCAAACCGCCTTGCTTGCCTGCTGCATGGACCGCGCGAGGTGTTCGTGCTCGTAGGTATGAACAAGGTGGTGGAGGATGTGGACGCCGGTATCAAGCGGATCCATACCATGGCGTGCCCGCCGAACGCCGCGCGCCTGCATACCGACACGCCCTGCGAGCGCACCGGCACCTGCGGCAACTGCCACGAGACCGGATGCATGTGCTGCAACGTGGTGGTAACGCGCCATAGCCGCCAAGCCGGCCGCATCAAGGTGATCCTGATCGCCGAGGACCTTGGGTTCTAGGCAGCTAGCAGCCGAATCGAACCGCCTTCCAAACCAGAAGGATGAAAAAAGGGCCAACGGGACAAGCCGTTGGCCTTAGATGTTTTGGTGGGCCCGCCCGGATTCGAACCGAGAACCAAAGGATTATGAGTCCCCTGCTCCACCGTTGAGCTACAGGCCCGATTACTGCGGCGACATACGCTTTCGCGAAACGCACCGTCATCGCGCTTGAAGCATGTGGCATCTCCGGCAAGCTGCCTGCTGCCACCCACTTGAAAGAAAAAGGCCGGAACCACTTGATTCCGGCCTTGTCATTCGTGGTGGTCGCTACAGGATTTGAACCTGTGACCCCCGCCGTGTGAAGGCGATGCTCTCCCGCTGAGCCAAGCGACCGTGCTGCGTACTTCGTAGCGCGCTCGATATATATTACGGGAAAGGACCCTACCGCGCAACCCCTGATTTCAACTTTTTTGAAAAAGTTTGGTTGCGAGGAAACTCCTGTATACCTACAATCAATATAGGGTTTTGGCTAGACAACTTATGACACGATGCCAACCCCCACCCTCCAACAGAAAGAAGAAGCATGAAGCAACACCTAGCGCCGCGCTGGTGCCTGCTTGCCATCGGAATCGTCGTTATGGCCGCAGGCATCGTCATCGTCACGAAATCAGCTACGGGAAACACCCCCATCTCATCAACGGGATACGTACTCAGCGTGGCCTTCCCCAGCGTTTCGTACGGCGTGTTCATGTTCTTCTGGAATATCCTGCTGTTACTTGGGCAGGTGGTTATCCTACGTCGTCGATTCCAACCCATCGCGCTGCTGCAGATCCCCATCAGCGTGCTGTTCAGCCTGAGCATCGACGGGTTCGCAAGCCTGCTTTCCTGGTTTGCGCCCGCGAATTACGCCGAATCCCTGGGCATGCTCGCCCTCGGCATTCTCGTGCTTGCCGCAGGCATATCGTTCACGGTTGTTGCAAATGTTGCTATGAACTGCGGGGAAGCCTTAGTAGCAGCCATCACCTCGAAAACCGGGTGGAACTTCGGCCACACCAAGGTCGGATTCGATATCAGCTGCGTCATCATCGCCTGCGCGGTTTCGCTTGTCACCATGGGAAACGTGACGGGCGTCCGCGAGGGCACCGTAGCGGCCGCGGTTCTCACCGGGTTCGTCGTAAACTTCTTCGTTCGCAAGATGGGCGGTGCCCGCCCTCCCCTGAAAGCAGGCGAGAATAAATAGCGTGCGGTATGGCCCAAATGCACGCCGCACGAGCCAAGCGCGCGCACCGGCAAAGATATGCATGGTGTAGCGGGAGGGTCTGAAAGCGCATTGCACAAGGTGCAACGCTTGCCGCAAGATACAAAGCATATCCGACGCTGGGAGCCTGCAGCGCGTTACGCAAGATGGCGCATTCGCTGCTCGTGCAAATAAATAGCAGTGCAAAACGGCAGGAGCCTGAAAGCGATGCAGCTTTCAGGCTCCTGCCTTATATAGGGCTAGTTGGACAAGTTAGATGCCGTCCGTTTTACGCGCGCTTCACCAGGTAGCACTTGTGGATGCGCGGATTGCGCTCGAAATCGTGCGGGATGGTTTGCGCCGTGATGTCCTCGAGCGCAACCCCGTACTTGCCCAGCTGCTCCATGTCGGGCTTGAACGAGCGCAGATTGCAGCTGAACACTGCCGTGCCCTCCTTGGTCAGCAAGCGGGAGACGCCCACCAGCAGCTCGACGTGATCGCGCTGCACGTCCCAGGTGCGTTTGCCCATGGACTTCGAGTTGCTGAACGTGGGCGGATCCACGAAGATCAGGTCGAACCGGCGAGGGCTGCGACGGCAATCGGTGATCCAGTTCATCACATCGCCGCGCTCGAAGCTGTGCGCGCGTCCGGTGAACCCGTTTTGCTCCATGTTGCGCTCTGCCCAGTCCAGGTAGGTTTGCGACAGGTCGACCGTGACGGTTTCCACCGCCCCGCCCGCCGCGGCCTGCACCGTTGCAGAGCCCGTATAGGCGAACAGGTTGAGGAAACGCTTGCCCGCGGCCATCTTGCGCACCATAGCGCGCGTGTCGCGATGGTCGAGGAACAGGCCCGTATCCAGGTATCCGGCAAGATCCACCTCAAGCAGGCACCCTGCTTCGTCGACGTGGGTAACGTAGTTGCGCTTTCCCGCACCACGGTACTGCCCGCCGCCCTTGTCGTGACAGCGAATCTTCGAGAACACGTGGTCGGGGCGAACGCCCAAGACCACGGGCGCCAACGTGAGGATATCATCGAAGCGGCGGCGCGCCTTGTCGGGGTCGATGGAGCGCGGCGGCGCGTATTCTGCGATATGCAAGTACGTGTTGCCCACAGCCTGGCCGGCACCGGTGTACACGTCGATGGCGGCGGAATAATCCGGCAGGTCGGCATCATAAACGCGATAGCATGTGACCCCTTCACGGCGCGCCCACTTGCGGCGCTCCTTGGCAACCTTGCGCAAACGGTCGGCGAACTGCTGCGAGGATTCCTCGAACACCTCCACCTTGTGCTCCGCGCCGCCGTGGGCATCGGGAACCACGGCCTGGGCAAGCTGGGCCGGGGGTCGCATGAACAGCAACACCTGGGTTTCCACGCGTCCGCGGCCGAAACGCAGCGTGTCTGCCGCGTCGACGCCGAAGCGGCCCTGCACGCCCTGCCCGCCGGCGACGGCATACAAGCTGTCCGCCGGAACCGCCGCCGCAGCCTTCACGAACGCCGCGGCCTCGGCTTGCGCGCGGGCCTCGGACTGGATGCGGTCGCCCGTCGGCATATTAGATGCCACCAGGCACGGGCACAGCTTGTCCTGGCCGTTGTCCGCTGAACGTCTGCTCTGCAGCCGTTCAGCCACGTCGCAAGCGCGCTTGGCCATATCGGCCACGGTATGGGCATCGCCCAGCTCAATGCTGACCACCTGACGCAAGCCGGCGCGCTTGGCGCGGTTGCGGGCACGGGCGATGGCAGGGCTTGAGTTGGTGGCGCCCACGATGCGCACGCGCTCAAGATCGGGGCGATCGGAGGCCGACGCGTTCGCCGCACCGGCTCCACCGACGGCTTCCAAGCCTTCCTCGAAACGCTCATCGGCCTCGTCAAGCAGGCGTTCCCAAGCCTGCTCATCGAACGCAGCCCAGCCCATGAAGCCCCAGCGGCTGCGCGCCAAGCCCGGAGCCATATCGCATGCCGCCGCAGCCGCTTCAACCACCAGCGAGCCGTCGCCACATGCCGGGTCCACCAGTGCAGCGCCCTCACGCATGCCATCCCATTCGCACATGGCCAAAACACCCGCGGACAGGGCGCACTCGAGCGGGGCGTCCTGGCCCGCATCGGGCTCCAGATACGCGCGCGCGTACAGCGATTCGCCGGATAGATCCAGCGAAACGGTGGCACGGCTTTCGCGGATGCGAACATCGATATTGGCGTCGGCGTTGGCGCTGTTGACATCGGGGCGCGAGCCCGTGCGCTCCCTGAGCGCGTCGCAGATGCCGTCCTTGACCTTCAGCTCGGTGAAATGCGTGTTGCGAAGCTCCTCGTTCATGCCATGAGCGCGAACGGCGATGCTGGCACCGGGGGCAATGACCTCATGCCAGGGGATACGGCGGATGCCCTCGTACAGCAGGCTGGCATCGCCGGCGTTCACGCGCTTAACCACCAGCGTGACGCGCGAGGCCAAACGCGACCACAGGCACACGCGCTGGGCCACGGCCGCCGTGCCGAAGAACGCCACGCCGCCGTGCAGCGGGCGGATACGGCGACCGCGCAGGCGTTTGAGCTCATCGGCAAGGTATTGCTCGAACCCGGCCAAGCAGCTGGCGAAGAACTCGTATTCATCGTATGCGGGAGAAGTCATCTAGGTGCCTTTCATGGGCGGTGAATCTAGCTACGGGCGTTGGCCGCCCGAAAAGAAACGCGGGCCTTTCGACCCGCGTTACCGTTAATCTTCCAGGTAATCCTTCAGCTTGCTGGAGCGGGAAGGATGACGCAGCTTGGCAAGCGTCTTGCTCTCGATCTGGCGGATGCGCTCGCGCGTGACGCCAAACTCGCGGCCGACCTCCTCGAGCGTACGGGGATGACCGTCCTCCAGGCCGAAACGCAGGCTGATGACCTTGCGCTCGCGCTCGGCAAGCCCGTCGAGCACCTTCGACAGCTGCTCCTGGAGCATGCTGAAGCTGGCGGCATCGGGCGGCACCACGGCGGCATCGTCCTCGATGAAGTCGCCGAGCTGAGAATCCTCTTCCTCGCCGATGGGCGTTTCCAGGGAAACGGGCTCTTGGCTGATCTTCTGGATCTCGCGCACGCGCTCGGCGGGCAGGCCCATCTCCTTGCCGATCTCCTCGGGCGTTGGCTCACGGCCGAGCTCCTGCAGAAGCTGACGCTGGATGCGCACGAGCTTGTTGATGGTTTCCACCATGTGCACCGGGATACGGATGGTACGGGCCTGGTCGGCGATGGCGCGGGTGATGGCCTGGCGGATCCACCACGTTGCATACGTGGAGAACTTGAAGCCCTTC
>CALEWN010000215.1 GCA_937925385.1 uncultured Senegalimassilia sp. | reverse complement strand
GCTCGGCGTGGCTTTGGTGTGGTTCGTGATCGAGCTTGTTATCACCGTGCGTAAAACGCGTACCACGGTCGACAAGATGAAGGAGCAGCTCGACCCGACGCTGGAAAGCGTGCAGCGCATCACGAAATCGCTCGAGCCCGCTATGGACAAGGTCGATCCGCTCGTCGATCGCGTGTCTTTGACCGTGGATGCGGCGAACCTTGAGATCATGCGCCTCGATCAGATCCTTGAGGACGTGAGCGACATCACCGACTCCGCTTCGAATGCGGTGGGCGCGGTCGAGGCTGCCACGAACGCCCCCATGGAGATCATGAACAACGTAATGTCGAAGGTTCGCGAGAAGCTCAAGTCCAAGCATGCAAGCGATGAATCGGTCGCCCTTGGCGAGGCGAAGGCGAAAGCCCAGGCGGCCGCATTGGCAGGCGTGCCGGACGAAGGCGCCGATGCTGAGAGTGTCACCCCTTCCAAAGCGCAGGCAAACGACGACGATGCGCCCCAGCAGGTCCAGCCCGATGACCAGTCGGAACAGCCTGCGTACTTCACGTATGCTCCCCAGGCGGGCGATACCCCTCAGGAGCGCTAGGAGCTGATATCGTGGCAACCAATCCCGATGTTGCGATGGAAAAGGCCCGCCGACGGTTCCTTGCCGTATGGACGGCGGTAGGGGCCATCCTGCTCACAGGCGCAGCGGTCTACCTTATCAATATCCTCAGCGTCCCGATCGGCATCTTGCTCTGGACGCTGGTCATCGTGTTCTGCCTCCGCGGCACGGTGAACAAGCTGGAATCCAAGGGCATCCCGCGCCCGGCGGGAACGGGAATCGCCTACGTTCTCATGATTGCCGTGTTGGCTCTCGTCAGTTTCCTCATGCTCTCCCCGGCGTTCGGCTTTGGAGAGCAGTTCACCAACCTGGTCCAAAGCATCCCCGGTTATATCAACGACTTCATGGGCTGGGCCAACGGCGTATACGATCGCTATTCCGACGTGTTCCAGAACAACACGGTGCAAACGTACATGAACGAAGCCCTGTCCTCCATGGGATCGGCGGCGTCCGACGTGGCGCGTCAGAGCGCCACGGGCGTGGTCGCCATCGGCGCCGGCGTGGTGAACACGGGCATAGCGATAGGTTTTGCCCTGGTCATAGCGTTTTGGATTCTCATCGAGCTTCCGGCGCTCGGTCGCGAGACCATGCGATTGGCGGGCCCTTCTCGTCGCGAGACCATGGATATGCTGCATGTCACGTTCACGCGCGTCATG
>CALEWN010000214.1 GCA_937925385.1 uncultured Senegalimassilia sp. | reverse complement strand
ATGCCGATGCCCGTGTCGCTGACGATGAAGCGGTAGACGATCTTGTCCCCGACCAGGTCCATCTGCTCGGCCGAGCAGTGCACGGAGCCGCCGGGCTTGTTGTACTTGATGCAGTTCTCCACCAGGTTCAGGAACACGCGGCGCACATGCAGGGGGCTGCCGTATACGTCGGGGTAGGCGAAGGTGTCCGGGCCGCTGGTGGTCAGCGTGACGTCGCGGCTTTTCGCGCGTATCTGCCCCAGCACGAAGATGTCACGGCACAGGTCCGTCAGGTTGAACGGCAGGTTCTCAAGCTCAACGGCGTGGTCCTCGATCTTGCTCATCTCCAGGATGTCGTTGATCAGCGTGAGCAGATGACTGGCCGCCACCTTGGCTTTCTCGCGGTTCTGGCCGTTCGCCTCCGCGTCGTCGGGGTGCTGCCCGTTGAGCTCCAAAAGCCCCAAGATGCCGTTGAGCGGCGTGCGGATGTCGTGGCTCATGCGGGAGAGGAACGCGGTTTTCGCGACGCTGGCCTCCTGCGCTCTGCGCTGCGCCTCGCGCGCGCTGTGCAGCGACCACGCCAGGATGCCGATGACGCCCAAAAGCAGTGCGCCGATAGCCGTGAGGATGGCCACGCGGTTACGCTCGACGAACTGGGCGAACTCGGATTGCCCGTCTGAATAGGAATAATGCGAATACGCGCTTGCCGCAATGTCGTCGGCGGCGTTGACGATGCCCTTGTTCACGATGCTGAGCAGCTGGGCGTCGCCTTGCCGCATCCAGCAGGTCAGCCCGATGCTCTTGGGCATCTCGGCGGTGACCAGGCTGCCCAGATCAACCTCGTCGCGCAGCGTGTCAAGCCCGGTGACGGTCATGATCATACACGTTGCCTTGCCCGCCTTGATGGCGTCGGCGCATGCATGCGCCGTGGGGTATTGCGTGATGGTGGCTTCGGGGTAGCGTACGTGCAGGTCGCTGCTGTCCAGCAGCGAACGGTCGTGGAATGCGATGTTCTTCAGCGCGTCGTCAAGGTTGCCTCCCGTGTAGATGGCCACAAGCGAGGTGGTGGTTACTGCCGACGACTGGATGAACCCCGCCTGCTCGGCAAGCCAGTAATCCATGTTGACGGGCATGGCCACGTCGATGCGGCTATCGCGCAGCGCGTCGGTGAGCTCCTTGTTCGACTCGAACGGCACGGCGTTCACCGTGATGCCGTATTGCTTCTCCAGCGTGTTGACCAGGGCGGAAAGCGAGCCCTCGATCTGCCCGTCCTGGCCCGTGTTGGAGAACGGCAGCAGGTTGTCCAAGTACCCGAAGGTGATAGTGTTGCCGTGGCTGGCAAGCCAAGCGCTCTCGGGGCCGTTCAGTGCCGACGAGCCGCTGTTGCGCGCGGAATAGCGGGTTTTGACCTCGTCGTTGTAGCGCGGGTTGGTGCTTCTGAGCATGGCCATGGCCGTGTTGATGTCGTCCATAAGGTCCTGGCGCGATTTAGGTACTGCGAAGAAGTAGTTGCTTTCACCCACGGAGAACACGGGCATGGCGTCGGCCGACGAGATGGTGTCGTTCATGATGATGGCGTCCACCTCGCCGGAGGAAAGCGCGTCGAACAGCGAGTCGCCGCTGCTGTAATAGCGGTAGTCGCAGCTTATGCCCTGGTTCTCGACCCATTGCTTGCCCACTTCGGTTTGCACGACGTCGGGGTTGACGCCGACGGTCATGCCGTTGAGCGCGGCCGGGTCGCCCGCTCCCAGCGCATCGTTGGTGGGTTTCGCGAAGATGTAATAGTGCTCCATGCCCTGAGGATTGGACGAGTACAGCAGCTTCTCGGCGCGCTCGGCAGTGTAGGAGATGTTGGGCATCAGGTCGATTTCGCCGTCCTTGAGCTTCTGT
>CALEWN010000213.1 GCA_937925385.1 uncultured Senegalimassilia sp. | reverse complement strand
GCTTGGAAGCCCAGTACCAGGTGGCGGTCGCAGTTGCCGATGATCGAGTTCGCCACCGCCTGGTCGTAGCGCGCCTCAAGCTGGCTGACCGTTTGGCAGATGATGGTGCAGCTGACCTCGCGGCTGCGGATGACGGAAAGCACGTCGTCGAAGCCGGGCAGCGTCAGGTTCGCAAAATCGTCCAACATGAAGCGAACGGGCACGGGCAGACGCCCGCCATCGCAGCGCGTGTCTGCGAAATCGCACAGGCTTGAGAACGCTTGGCGAATGAAAAGGCTGGTCAGCGGCGCCAAACTGCGGTCCATGTCGTCCATGGTCACGAACAGCGCGCGCCGTTCGCGCCCAAGGTCGCAAAAGTCGATTTGCTGCGCCTTGCGAAACGATGCGAGCGCGCCGTCGAACGTCAACGGCAGCAGGTTTGCGGCGATGATGCCCATAATGCTCGAGTGCATCTTGTCGGCGCGCGCCGTGCTCCTTGCGCGGCGGAACAGCGAAGCCGCGTAGCTATCGGGGTCTTGCTTGGAAAGGTCGGCGAACAGCGCTTCGGCGTTGCCTTCGCACGCCTGCTCGTACACGCTCACCACCGACGCCATGTTCCATTCCCGATCGGGCAGCGCCTCGAACACGTAGGCGATGTAGCTGGCAACGTAGTTGGCCGCTGCGCCCGCCCAAAACGGGTCGTCGCCCATGTCCGCACGGGGGAACAGCGCGCTGGCGATCGCGATGATGTCCTGCGCAAGAGGGCGACCTTTGCGCCAGCGAACGTGGTGAAGCGGGTCGTAGCCGATCTCGCCGTCCATGGTGGTGAAGTCAAGGCGATCGACGACGTACCCATGGGCCCGCAAATACGGCGCCATCTCGTCATATAGGCGGCCCTTGGAATCGAGCACGACGTAGGAACCCTCGCACTGCAGCAGGTTGGGCTTCAGGAAATTGCGCGTTTTGCCCGATCCGGAACAGCCCAGAACGAGCACGTTGTTGTTGAGGCCGGTCGCCCACGAGTCCATGCTCGCGGCGTGTCCGGAGGTGAGGATAAGCTGCCCCGCGTAGGCGGCGCGGGCGTTCGCACGGTTGTCTATCATGGCTGCTTTCGCTTTCTGTTACAGGTTTGCGCTGGTGAATAGGGGGGTTTGGGGAAGCAGTTGCCGCACCTCGCGGCCGACACCCCGTCAAAGCCTGGTGATAACGCGGTCCGCAAGGCCCGCTTCGACGGCTTCCTCCGCTTCGAAATAGGTGTCGGATGCCGTAAGCTCGAAGACGCGCTCGATCGGCATGCCGCTGTGCCGCGCGATGACGCCGGCCGTGATGTCTCGGATGCGCATGAGGTCGTCGGCCCGGGCCTTCACGGAAAGCGCGCTGCCGCCAGCGCCGGCGCCGATGAGCGGGTCGTGGATCATGACGCGGCTGTGCGGCAAGATTTCGCGTTCGTCGCCGGCGATGAACAGCAGCGCTCCCATGCTTGCCGCCATGCCGAGGCACACGGTGCGGATGGGGCAGCTCACGGCTTGCATGACGTCGTAAAGCGCCAGGCCGGACTGGACTTCGCCGCCCGGGCTGTTGATATAAAGCGTGATAGGCGTCGTGGGATCTTGGCGCTGAAGATGAAGCAGGCCGCGGATGACGACGGCGCAGGATTCGGCATCCACCGAGGTCATAAGCTCGAGTTCGCGTTGGTCGAGCATCTCGTCGCGGATGTCGAGGCGATTGAGGCCTTCTGCGGTTTCGCGGATGATTTGAGGCTGATAGACGAATGCATATTCGCTCATGACGAGCTCCTTCCGAGGGCGAGACGGGACAACCTAGGACGCAATAGAGAAGGCGCAAATCGGCAGCAAGCTAGCATGAGCTGCCATGCGCAGGGCGTCGCATATAAGGTTGTATGGGAAAATCCGATGCACGGCAGCTGCATCGGCAACTCCTATAGGCGCAAGGCCTATCTGCCAGGAGGCGGGTCTCGCGACCCTCGGGTGCTTAAGACAGTAGCATGCCTCAAGGCAGCGCGCAAGTGGGGAAATGAGAAAAGTTTCGGGCCGCCGCGCGGGCCCGACGCCTGCCTTCCGCGTCCTGGGGCCCGGCTTGCTGCTCGAGCTCGTGCCCATGCCCGCGCCTGTTGCTTGCGCTCGCCGCCTGTACCTCGCGCCCGCGCCATGCGGCTTCTGGGCGGTTTCGCAGAAAATGGGCCCTGATTTTGCCATGGGTTCCGGACTTCTGCGCGGTTTTCCGCGCGTGTAATCCGCTGCCGGCATCGCTGACCTAGGGAAACGTCAGCGCCTTGCAGCCATTCGGGCTCGAACTGCCTGCAAAACCGCCCAGAAGTTGCGGACGGGGCATCGGTAGCCGGTTCAGCATGGAATTCCCTTAAATGGGCTGCATCGTCGCACGCAGGCCCCTCCTCGATCATGGGTAAACCACGCACTCATCAATCATTTTTAAAGGTTTGCCTGACACCTTGCAGCCTCCCTGAAGAAGCGGGAAGGCCCATCGCATTTCGGCATCGATGAGAGGCTCGGGCGGGCTCTGATGAGGGCGTTCTCGCACGACCGCGAACGTCGGCTTCGTGTTTTCGGCAGTGTAAGCGCGAGGCTTGCGGTCAAGTTGCGACACCTACAGTTTACCGTGCTATACTTTCTGCGGTTCAACGGGTCCGCAGGCTTCAGGAGGCAAGGGCCATGGGCATCAAACAGCAAAAGGATATCAAGGCGTTTCTGGTCGAACGGCTTGAGGATAGCGTTGCTTGTGATCTGTTCGCTCGTCAGTCGGAATTGCTCGGCCAGCTGGTTGCCGGTGTAACGGGCAAATCGGCGAACCGGGCGAAAACGCTCAAGCAGACCATTCTTCCGCGTATCGCCTTGTACAAAGCGCTTATGGAAAGCCGACTTCCAGACGAGCTCGCGCTTGCGCTCATGCGCGCTTACATGATGGACGTTGTGGCGGCCCAAAAGCATGCGTCAACTGCGAAGATGCAGGTGGTTCCCGGATTTTTCGCTATCTACAAGCGCATGTTCTTGCACGTCATGCGCACAAGCGACCTATGGGAAAGCACGCAGGATCACGGCCGGAGCTTCTTCGATGCGCGCATCACGAAATGCCTGTGGCACGATGCCTGCGTGGACGCCGGCTGCCCCGAATTGTGCCCGCTGTTCTGCGATGTGGACGACGTGAATTACGGCGGCTTGCGCAAAATGGGTTTCTCGCGCACAAAAACCCTCGGCTACGGCGGCGACTGCTGCGACTTCCATTTCTTCAGGAACGAAGACGGTTGAGTTGCGCGCCTTGCTGGCGTTCCTGTCGGTTACCATTCGATGTGTCGGGTTTTTCGCGTTCAAGGTGATGCGGCACATCGAAGCCGTTTCGCTGTGATGAGAGGGCGATATAGACGCTGATCAGGTAAAAACTTTCTTAGGAAGGCACTGTCGTCTCCGTTCAGCCGCGATCGACGGTGTGGCGCTACTGGGTTGACAGCCGCACGCATCGCGAAATCGGCTACAACGTTTTCATCCGAGGCGCGGTTCTCTTCGGCGATTCGGTGCCGAGCGTTCGGGCAGGGGCTTCGTGTTGAGGGTTCGGGCGGTTTGCGCGAATGCTGGCGCAAGTTGATTGCGTCGGAAGCGCCGGTTTTCTCATTGTGCAATCCTGCTCGGAACTTCTGGGCGGTTTTGCAGGTGGTTTTGGCTTGAAAGGACGCGAGGAACCGGCATTTCCCCAGGTCGGCGATGTCTGTAACGAGCCGCGCCCGCAGCAAACCGCCCAGAAGCCCAGACTCGTGTCAAAATCAGGGCCCATTTTCTGCAAAACCATCCAGAAGTCGCGGGGTGCTGACATTGAATGTCGAGTGGTTGCGGGCGGGCTTCCCGTGGCGCCGTGGGCACTCCGGCTAGTCTGCGTGCTCCCCGCCGCGAGTGGCCCGGCTAGTCCGCCGCGATTCCCTATTCGCCGCCCTCCCTGTACTCCGAAAGCGAGGGCAATACAAGACTGCAATCGTTGAGCGGAATGGGGTAGGCTGGCTCCTGAGGACTGAAGCGGGCCCGCTGCTGCGGTGCCGGTCGGTTCTCGCAATAAATCCCACGTGATGCGTCGGGGGACGCGGGGATGGGACGCATATTCGACCGAACGATCACCTGCCCAGTTGAACGCCAAGGTTGTATTGGAGCCGCCCTTCGGGGCTGCAACCTTGCCGATCATGAACAGGCGAAGCTGCATTGGAGCCGCCCGTAAGGGCTGTAGCTGCGTCTTTTCGAATCCGGGTTGGGATTGATTATCTCGCTCATAGGGGATTGCTATACCCCTTTCTCGGTCTGCGCAATGATTCGGGGGAATCTTGCGCTGCTCAGCTTGATCTGAACTGCGCCGCGTCGCTCAAACGTGGGGAAATCCTATATCACCTGCTGCGTTTTCGCAGTTCTCTTTCCTAAGGAGAATGTCATGGCTATTTCCACCGAGATCGTCGGGAAGACCTTTGGCCCGTTCGTGCGCGACTACACCTTCAAGGACCTTGAGATTTGCGCGATTGGTTGCGGCGCCGGCTGGGACGGCCGCGTGGACCTGGAGTACGTCAATGAGGGCGACGCCAAGAACCCGGACCTGAAGGTTCTGCCCATCTTCGCCGTGCCGCTGACCGTCAACGAGGAGATGACCACCACCCTCGACTACGGCTTCGACTACTCCGGCTCGCTGCACTACGGCATCGATGTGCATTTCCATGCGCCGTTCAAGATGAACGACCACATCGAGACGTTCGTGACCCAGGAGGCAATCTGGGACCGCGGCGAGGGTCGCGGCTCGCTGTCCAAGCAGGTCGGCAAGTCGTATTCCGCCGACGGTACCCATCTGTGCACAGTCGACACCTACGACTGCTGCATTTACGACGGCGGTTGGGGCGGCGAGCAGCCGCCGAGGGACTCCGTGGAGTACCCCGATCGCGAGCCCGATTTCACGTACGAGGAGACCTACGGCTACAACTGGCCGCTCGTGTATCGCCTGATGGGCGACTGGCATCAGCAGCACATCGACTGGTCCTACACCGAGCAGACCGGCCTTGAGCGCCCGATCGCCCACGGCGTCAGCAGCGCCGGCGTGGCCATGCGCCACGTCATCTCCCTGCTGTTCCCGGGCCATCCCGAGGCGATGACACGCTTCAAGTGCCGCTTCACCTCCCCGGTGCTGCCGGGTGTGCGCCTGCGCACCATCGTGTGGAAGACCGCCGAGGGCGAGGCGAAGTTCCGCATGGTCAACGCCGACGCGCCCGACTCCAAGCCGTTCCTGAACCACGGCATCGTCGAGTGGGACCCCGCTCGCGCCTAGCGGTTTTGCGCCGCAGCCGGGCGGCTGCTGGCTGAACGACTGCGAACGAAATATGAGTTGCAACGTGTGGCAGGGATGCGTCCCTGCCACACGTGTTTTTGCCCGACGTGTTGCCGGCGATATTGCACGCTCGTTTCCGTGTGAGGAACGCTACGTGCCATGGATTCTTCTTCTGCGCCGTTAGGTTTGCGTGGTTGTACAATGGGCGCGTTCTCGATATGGCTTGATGGAAGCGCGCGAAAGGATTTCGCTATGGGTACGGACATCGCTACGGGCAACGTCATGGATGCTGCGGATACCGCTATGGACGTCGTTGCGGACGCTGTTACGGCCAGCGCCATGGACACGAAACAGGCTATGCGGCAGCGTCATACTGTGCGCAAGTTCGCGTCCGAGCCGCTTTCGCCTGAGCTGATTTCCCAGCTCAATTACCGTGTTCGCGCAAACAACGAGCGCTTCGGGTTAGCGATTTCGTTGAAGGTGGGCGACGAATCGGCGCTGCCCGGCGCGCTTAAGTTGTTCTTCGCCAAAGGCGTGCGCAACTATTTCGTGCTGGCCGGCAGCGACAGGCCGGGGCTGGACGAGGACCTCGGATACGCAAGCGCCGACTTGATGCTTTTTGCGCAGGCGCTCGGGCTGAACACGTGGTGGATCGGCGGCACGTTCAGCCGCAAAAACGTTGAGCAGGCGGTACCGGGGAAGAAGGTTATCGGCATCGTCGCCGTGGGCTTCGGCGCCACGCCAGGCGTTGCGCACAAAAGCAAGACGGCGGCCGAGGTCAGCTCGTACGAAGGCCCGGAGCCGCAGTGGTTTGCGGATGGCGTGCAGGCGGCGCTTCTTGCCCCGACGGCGCTCAACAAGCAGTGCTTCCGAATAGCCGGCGCGGGCAACAAGGTTTCCATTACCGAAAACGGCGGCGCGTTCAGCGGCGCGGACATCGGCATCGTGAAATACCACTTCGAGCTAGGCGCTGGCAACGAATTCGAGTGGGCGTAACCTGCCGCATGTGACACTTTGGGGACGTGGGACTTTCTGTCCGGTTTTTGGCGGATGAGCCTGCGTCCCTGTATGCACCCCTCCGTGCGCACATCTCTTTCGTTTCTTCTCCAATCGATTTCTGACGGCGGCGATGCGTCTTGATGCGCTCGCTGCCCTTTTGCGTTGAGGCCTTTACTCCTCGGGGATTCTTGCGGGGCGCTTTGCGTCTCCGCTTTTGTTCCTGCTCCTCCTCTTCCAGCTCCTATTTCCGTGCTTGATTCCTGACAGTTAGCACTACGTCCCCGAAGTGTCTGGGTTGGGGGCGGGGATTTTTGCGTTCGCGTTTCCCCTGGTCAGGGGATGGTTCGTATATGCGTACCTAGTTGTTTTGGCGGGTTTTGGGGATGATGCAGGGTGGATTGGAAGTTTGCGCGCGCTGCATCGGGGGCCTGTCGTCGCTGCGGGGCGCGCTCATGGGAAGGAGTGCGGAATGGGAGCGGAAAGGCGTAGCCGGGCCGGTGACATTCGTGCCGATGCGAACCCTGGAAAGGGTGCTCGGCGTGCTTGGAAATCGACGAAGCGCGTGACCTCGGAATGGCGCATGCGGGCGTCGGGTTCGGGCGTGCGTCCGTGGCGGGCGGTTTGGCGTCGCGGGACGGCGGTGGCGTTGTCGTGCATTTTGGCGGCGGGCTTGGTGCCCGTTGCCAGTTTTGCGCAGGGTTCGGAAACCGTCGCCGCGGCGCGTGAAAGCTTGCGGGCGAACGCCTCCGGTGCGGCTGACGGCGGCGCTGGAAACGGCATCGATGCGGCTAACGGTTTTGCGGCCGACGGCGCGGATGGCGCTGCCGATTCCGCCGATGGTGGGGTGCTCGTAGTGGGCTCGGAGGTCGTGGCGGGTGGCGAAGGGTCCGCTGTCGCGCTGGGTGCTCAGGGCTCGCAAAGTGCCCAAAACCCGCAGGGTGCGCAAGCCGCCGCGGGCGTGGCTTCGTCGATCGCCGACGGCCTCGTCGGCGATGCCGGCAACGCCGCCAACGACCCCGCAGCCGACCCCGACCCCGACGCCGACGACCCGGGTCCCGCCCCTGACTACGACGGCACCGAGGCCGCCTACGTCTACGACGAGTACTACGGCGAATACCTGCTGGCAACCGCCAAGGGCATCGCCGGCGACAAGGTCGACGGTGACGTCGGCTATGTTGCCGGCAAGGCAACGCCCGCGCAGGTCTGGCTGACGCTGGACGAGGAAACGAACGAGCTGACCGTGCACCATGTCGACAACGGCGCGGTCGCGTTCGAGGTCCCGGCAACCGTCGACGGCCGCCCCATCACCACCGTCGGCGGCTGCGGCTCGTCGAACCTGACCTCGGTCACGTTCCCCGCCGATTCCCGCGTCACGTACCTGAGCTGGGGTGCGTTCTCCGGATCGCAGCTGCAGTCCATCGCGCTGCCCAGCAGCCTGGAGGCGCTTGGCGAAAACGTGTTCAGCGAATGCGAAAAGCTGCAAACGGTGGAGTGGCCGAAGAACAACGACATGCTCAAAACCATCCCCGCCGAGACGTTCGCCGGCTGCTCCATGCTCGATGACAGCGTGGTGGCCAGCATCCCCGCAAGCGTGGAGACCATCGACTACCGCGCTTTCGCAAGTTGCTCCCCTGACATCTACGTACAAGGCGAGACGCCCGAGCCGTTCACCGAGGTCAACGTGCCCGGTACCGTCAAAACCGTCGAGCGTAACGCGTTCGAAGGCTGCAGCCATGTCCGCTCCATTTCCATCGGCGATGGCGTGCAAACCATCGGCAACCGCGCCTTTGCCGGCATGCCGCTCATGGCGGGCGCGGAAGTGGTGCTGCCCGCAACCGTGAGCACCGTGGGCCAGGACGCGTTCGACAACACGCAGATCACGTCAAGCGCCTCGGGCACCGAGTGGAAGCGCAACGCCGTGACGCTGCGCGTGCTCAACCCCGACTTCGAGCTGACCGAATACGAGTACGGCGGCACGCTGGAGATCGACGGCAAGAAGTACGAGAACCCGTTCTCGCTGGGACAGACCATCGTGGCGTTCGCGAGGAACTCGGCGGGCCAGCCGTCGTGGATCAAGCGCGCCGCCGACGCGGTGGCGGGCCGGGAAGACGAGCACAACCCGGGCAAACCCGCCTACACGTTCCAGTGGATGGAGGAATCGTCCCAGGTCACGGGCAAGGTTCCCGCGGGGGCGCAGGTAACGCTGTTCCAGAACGGCGTCGCCACCACGGCGAAAGTGTCCGCGGACGGCTCGTTCACCGTCGAGGCGCTGTCGAGCACGCCGGCCACGCTGCAGGTGAGCCTGGAGGGCTGCTACGACCAGGTGCTCACGCGCGCGGCCGAGGCCATGGCCGGCACGTGGGACGTCGGCGAGCTGAGGGCCGAATCGTTCGAGAAGCTGCCCGTGCAGCGCCTGATGAACGTGAACCTGCGTAAGCAGGTGGGCACCGGCGACGATGGCGCGCCCGCATGGGAAACCGTGCTCTCCGATAGCGGCCTGGCCTTCGAGCTGCGCCAGGGCGACCGCGTGCTGCGCGAGGGCGAAGACGCCGACTACGTGCGCCAGGGCCTGAGCGTGCTGCTCTCGCAGGAGGTGGCGGATGCGGCGAAGGAGCTCACGCTTGCCGTGACGCCCGACGATTCGCTGGCGCTCGGCGCGGGCGAGGGCCGGGCCATGCCCGCCGACGGCGCGTTCGACGTGGATTTGCGCGCGTGGGGCGGTATGAAGGTGACCACGAAGTCGACGTTCTCCGGAAGCAACGACGTGATGGTGTTCCGCAACGGCGCGTGCGTGGCAACGGGCCTGTCAGATTCCGCAGGTGAACTGCCGTTTTCGCTTGAAAGCCTGAAGGCCGGCGAGTACACGGTGATCGCCGTGAACCACACGAGCGTCGATCTGCGTGTGCCCACGCTGGCCGCCTTCGACCGCTTGAAACTTGAGGAAGGCGTGCAATACGCGCGCACCGAGGTGCAAGTCGAGGACGGCGCGCAGGCGCAGGTGGCCCTTGACGTGCCCGTGTTCGACGCGTCGGCGTACCTTGCACAGTGCGGCGTTATGAAGCAGAGCGGCGTGGTGGCCGATCGCAGTGCCATCGTGGCGGGCGTGGAAGCGCAGGTCAGGGTTAGTTTCAACCTTGACCAGGAGCGCGATGCCGTGCTGCAGCTGGAGATGCCCGAGGGCGACTTCTCCGACATAACCATCGGCGGGACCATCGGCGACGAATCCAAGCAGCTGCCCTTCACGCGCAACGGCGATGTCGTGTCGGTTGACCTGGGTGGTGCGCAGACCGGCGACCTGTTCGTGCGCTTCTCCGCGCAGCGCGCGGGCGCGTGCACGGTGAACGCGACGCTTAAGCTCGGCGACGCCGTGCTGCCGCTGGGCGCCGCGGACATGAGCGTCTACGATGCCGGCATCGAGCTGCCGTCGTCCCAGGTCACAGCCGTTACGGGTAACAAGGCCACGGTGTACGCGGCGCCTGATTCCCGCGTGGAATTGGAGGTGGGCGGCAAGCGCTTCGCCGGCACGTGCAACAAGCTGGGTCGCGCTTCGATCGACTACGACGTCCCCGACAATCTGGTGCCGGGCCAGCGCGTGATGCTGCAGGCCTACCTTTCGGGCGCGCAGCAGCCGGCGGCCACGGCCTACGTCACCTACACGGGCGGCGCGTCCATCGAGCGTTTCGACGTGGTGACGCGCGGCAAAACGCAGCGGCTCATCGACAACGGCAAGGAAACGGAAGCGTTCGGCTACACGCTGCACCACGAGCGCACCAAGAAGAACGCCTACTGGACGTTCGCCATCACGCTTGATGCGCATGGTGCCCAGCTCGACGACGAGTTCAACTTGTACGTGGACTGCATCGACGGCCGCACGGTGACCATTCCCATGAAGAAGCGCGCGACCGACGGCGACCGCGTGCGCTTCGTGGGCGAGTACGTCGACCAGGCGTATCTGGACCTGCTGGCCGAGGACGCGGCGGCGGGCATAACCGGCGAGGTATGGCTTGGCGACATGAAAGGCCTGTTCATCCCCTCGTCCTACGGCGTGAGCAACTCGCTGCTCTCGGGCATGGCCACGGTGGATGCGAACGTGGTGGTGAAGAACATCGCGGAGCAAAGCACCCAGAAGGTCGACCAGATCAACGCGGTGCTGGTGGGCGACCTGACCGATCGCGACCAGTACGAGCAGCAGCAAAGCGACGAGTTCCGCAAAGATCTGCTTGACGCCGTGGCCGACGACCAGGAGCTGGCGGCTAGCCTGGCCGACGTGATGAACGAGCTGGGCGACAGCCATGGCTACCTGACGGGCACCGCGGCCGATGAGCGCAACACGTTCTGGTACCAGGTGCTGCACGGCGACGGCGTGCTGGAATCCGACTGGTTCGCCGAGCTGTTCGGCGCCCAGTACGACGACCCCGAGGTGCAGGAGGGCGTCGACACCCTGCGTGACCTGGTGATCTCTCAGCACAACGACTTCGAGAAGTACCGCAAGGCCGTGGGCGAGGACCTGGGCGTGGGCGACCTTTCCCAGTATAACGACTGGGACGAGGTGTTCATCGCCTCGCTTGAGAACAACGTCGACGGCATCACCGTGAGCGACTTCGACGGCGACACTGCCGGCTTCACGGAGACGATCGACCAGGGCGGATACCGCGTGCGCACGCGCATGAGCGACGACGGCACGGGATTCAAGGCCATCGTCAACCTGCCCAGCGGCGCCGTGAAGACGCTTCAGGCGGACTTCGAGGACGCGGCGAAGAGCAACATAAAGCTGGCCACGATGCTGGATTCGGTGAACCTGGCCACGGACTTTGACAAGCAATGGGCGAACTTGGCGCTGCAGACCATTAAATCCAAGCCCGTGTTCAAGGCGATGCAGAAGTTCACATCGCCGATGGTCAGGGGTCACCTGGCGGCATTTCTGCAGTATCAGGACACGTACCGCATGCCGTGGAAGTGGGCGAAGAACGTACCGGTGTACTCGGGCGCCATCGCCTCGATCGGGCTGGGGACCAGCTACATCGGCGCGAAGGACGCGCTGAGCAACGCCGAGGACACCGAGGTGCGCCTGGCCGAGATGCGCGGCGAGGTGGAGCACATCGAGATGCTGATCCGCTGGTACTCCGGCAAGGGCGACATCGCGAACCTGAAGGAATGCCTCGAGGCGCTGAAAAACGAGCTGTTCTACGCGAAACGCCTGGTGTCGCTGCTCGAGCAGCAGCGCGCTAACGAGTACGCCGATGCCGGCATCGGCGTGGTGATGGGCGGCATCGGCGCCGGCGCGACGCTGTTCTGCCCGCCCGCCGGCGCGATCTTGGTGTCGGGGATGTCCTATGGCTACGACGTGTCGTCGTCGATGGTGAACTCCGACCGCGCGAAGAACCTGTCTTGGGCGCAGCGCATGTACCAGCGCGCCGTGGCCGAGCGCTTGGAGAAGTGCCAGCCGGTCGAGGAGGAGATCGACCGCCAGCGCGAGAAGCGCCGCAAGGAGCTGAGCGAGATTGAGGCGCGGCTGGGCATCGACCCCTCAGGCTACGTGTACGAGGCGGTGAAATCCAGCCGGCTTGAGGACGTGACGGCCGAAGTGTGGTACAGCGCGTCGGCCGACGGCGCGGGCGCGGTGCCGTGGGACGCGGAGTCCTACGAACAGGTCAACCCGCAGCCGACCGATGGCGACGGCGTGTTCGGCTGGTACACGCCGGTGGGCTTCTACCAGGTGCGATTCACGAAGGCGGGCTACGAGGAGGCGCGCACGGAATGGATGGCGGTGCCCCCGGTTCGCACGGGGCTTGAAATCGGGCTGCGCACTACCGAGAAACCGCAGGTGGAAAGCGCGCGGGCGTACACCGATTGCGTGGAGCTGACGTTCTCGCAGTATATGGACGCCTCCGACGCGTCGCTGGCCGAGCTGACGGCGACCGGGCTGAGCGAGGACTGCACGTTCGAGTGGGTCGGCCCCGAGGAGGGCGCCGACGGGCGGCAGGTGGCCAAGGCGCTGCGCATAAAGTCGGCGAAGGCGCTTGAGACCGGGTCGACCGTGGAGCTTTCCCTGGCCGGCGCGGTAAACTACGCGGGCATCCCGATGGACGGCTGGAACAGCGGACAGCTTGCGGTCGCCACGCGCGCGGCCGAGCTGAAGCTGAACGTGGAGCAGGGGTATTCCCTGGTCACGGGGCAGTCGTGCGAGGTTTCCGCCTATGTGCGCGACGCTTCCGGGCAGCCGTTGGCCGAGCAGTCGGTTGTTGCGAACGTGGGGAGTTCTGTGGTGGCCGGCCTTGGCGGCGGGCTTGAGACGGCGAACGCCGAGACCGATGCGAATGGCGTTGCGCGCTTCGCCTTGTCGGGCGAGGCGCCGGGCATGACCGACCTGACGGTGACGGTGGCCGACTCGCTGCTGGCCAAGACGGTCGACGTGCGCGTGGCCGACGAGCAGACGCGCCCGGCCCGCCCGACGGCGCAGCTGGGCGAGGCGAAGTTCGGGGCCGGTTCCCCGAAGGAGAACTTCGCAACGGTGAAGAAGGGCGCTCAACTGGTACTTTCCGCCGAGGAAGGAACCACGGTGTACTTCACCACCGACGACACGTGCCCCTGCGTCGACGGCGGCTCGCGCGTGGAATACACGGGCCCGGTGACGGTGAACGAGAACACGCGCTTCAGAATCGCGGCGTTCAAAGAGGGTTTGGAGAACGAATACTCCGAGCGCCTGAACATCACCGTGACGGTGACGGAAGGCGATGAGCCCGGCGGCGAGCCGGGTGGCCCGGGCGGCGGCGACGGTCCCGAGGGTCCGGGCGGCGGCGATGGCCCGCAAGGGCCTGGCGGTGGCGAGCCCGGCGGCGGTAGCGGCGACGAGGGCGCCGGCGGAGCCGGGACTGGCGAAGGTGCCGGCACCGGTGCTGGTGACGGGAGCGATAACGCTGGCGGCAACGCCGATCAGCCGGCGCCGAGCGGCATGCAAGCCGGAAAGCCCGCATCGGCAGCCAGCGCAGCAACCGGCGACACGCCGCGCGCGATCGCTCCCCTCGCGCTGGGCGCCGCCGCAGCGGCGGTAGCAGCGTTCGCCCACAAACGCCAACGCACGCCCCGCGGCAA
>CALEWN010000212.1 GCA_937925385.1 uncultured Senegalimassilia sp. | reverse complement strand
AAACAATGGGGCACCACGAGAGTCTACGACACCGCGTCTTTGGGAAAAAACTCGGCAAACTGCTGTTGGCAAGCATCACGGCCATCATGCTATGCATGCCCCTAGCGCCTGCGTTTGCAATGCCGCAAAGCCTATCCGACGGCAACACGGAAAACGAGCCTTGCGGCTATACAGCGAATGGCGACATAAACGCTAATGCGGACATGAATCGTACGGTTTGGGTGTCTCGCAAAGGCACAAAATACCATTACAGCTCAACATGCTCCGGCATGAAGAGCCCAACCGCCATGACACTGCAGCAAGCACTCGATGCCGGCAAATCACCATGCAGCAAATGCGTGCACGAGAAGCCGGTTCCTGACCCCGAGCCTACGCCAACGCCAGACCCCTCTCCAACCCCCACGCCAACTCCCGACCCCTCTCCAACCCCCGACCCGAATCCTGAGCCCGCGCCAGGTCCCTACGACAACCTATCAAATCGACTTGCCGGCGATGATGCCGTTCAGACTGCATCGATAATCGCCTCTGAGGCGTTCAGCGACAGCACATGGGCGATACTTGCCAGAGACGACGATTTCGCCGATGCCATGAGTGCAACCGGCCTCGCCGGAGCCCTCAATGCCCCTATCGTGCTAACAGACCGCCACGACCTTTCAAGCGAAGCGGCCGCAACCCTTTCTCAACTCGGCGTTGAAAACGTATACATCATCGGCGGACAGGGCGCGATGCCGGGCTCATTCGAATCCCAGTTGCGCGCCATAGGCGTAACCCACGTCGAACGAGTATTCGGCAACGAGGCGTATGACACATCAGTTGTATGCGCCGATCGCATTGCAAAACTGGATAACGCCTGCGACTACGCCATCGTGGCATACGGGCAGAATTTTCAAGATGCCCTATCCATGTCCAGCTTCGCCTATAAATATCACGTTCCCATCTTTTTGCAAACGTATGGCAGCAACTCCTCTTACCGCCATCTAACCGATGATGCACTTGCCATGCTCAACGGAACCGGCGCATACGCCCAAGCAAAAGTGTTTGTAGCAGGTGGCGCAGGAGCGGTTTCCCAGGATTCAGCTGAACACGCGCTTGACGGAGGTCTGCGCGGAGGGCAGCGCTTATGGGGAAATTCGGGCTATGACACCTCCGAAGCAATTGCTGAGTTCATGACCGAGCAGCATCTACTGTCGGCAGGTACCATCTGCCTTGCCTCGGGCGCATTGAAACCTGGTGGGTCCGACGCCTTGGCAGGCGCCGCGCTTGTCGGCAAAGCCGGTGGCGTCATGCTGCTCACGAACGGCAACCCGGATATCGAGTCCACCGATACGACCACCGTCGATGGATTTCTTACAGCAAACGCTTCAGTAGCTGAAAACGTATTTATCCTTGGCGGCACGTACGTCATGCCAACAGCGCTCAAAAATACGATTGATGAGATACTGCATGCCGCCCGCATCAAGGTATCCGCCGATTCATCAAAAGTGCATTTCATTGATGTTGGGCAAGGCGACTCCGAACTCGTCGAACTGCCAAACGGTCAAACCATGCTTATAGATGCCGGTACCCCCCAATCAGGCAACCAAGTAGCTAACGAGATCAAATCCCTTGGTTACTCGCGAATAGACTACCTGGTTGCCACGCATCCGCATGCCGACCACATCGGTGGTATGGCAGAAATCATCAACAGCTTCGATATCGGCGAAATATACATGCCCAAGGTTTCCACCACCACAGCAACATATGAGAATCTGCTGGACGCTATCGCAGCAAAAGGGCTGAGCATACACACGGCGAAAGCCGGTGTAACCATTGCGGCCGACGACTCTTTTAGTGTACAGATTATTTCGCCTAAGCTCGATGACTATACCGATATCAACGACTGGTCAGCAATCATTCGCTATAACACAGCTAGCAAAAACGTCTTGTTTACCGGTGATGCCGGCAAAGATGTTATCCATGATGCAAACCCGGGCAAAGTCGATGTGCTCAAGGTAAGCCATCACGGCAGCCGTACCGGCACAGATGAAGCTCTCGTAACAGAGCTCTCGCCGGCATACGCAGTGATTTCCTGCGGGTTCAACAATTCCTACGGACACCCGCACGAAGAAGTGCTTGACGTTCTAAAGGGAACCCAGCTGTATCGTACCGATTTGCAAGGAACCATCGATATGACAATCGACGCTAACGGTATCTCAATAGCCTCAAGCAAAAACAACGAATTAGATACCCACAAGCTTTTGCTTGCTGCATAAGGAACGATTTGCCAGCAAGAAAGGATCGCTATGCCAACATCGCAAAGATACTACTCGATCGACAGATTCGAAGAATCTGAAAACGGCTGCATAGCCGTGCTTATCGATGACGCCGGTAATCAACGAGACGTACCTGCATCTTGCCTTCCGAAAGAGGCTAGGGAGGGCTCGTGCTTAGTGCCCCAAATCGACGGAACGTACAAATTGGATGCAAGGGAAACCGCCACCAGAACCAAGCGAATCCAAGCGAAAATGACTGCCCTATTTATAGATTAAAGCACAAGAGCACCGCCTTGACGCGCTTCAGGGTCGTGACCCTTATGGTTTCAAAGGACGACTCTGAGCTGGACGCTCACGTTTCCTGCCGCTACTTTTACGCATCTCTGCTCAAGAAGTTGTCGTGCCGGCGGCTAGCTGGATTTGCGTAAAAGCAAAGATAATACCCGCATATGCGTCAAATCGACAGCAAGTGCAAGTCTGCAAAGCAACGGAACACTCCAAACATGAAGAGGGGACCGATTGACAAATCGGTCCCCTCTTCGCATCGACAACAGCCAATACGCTTAGCTCAGCACGTTGGCGATCTTGTCCACCAGCGAGGGCGGCATGACGGCGGCGCCGCCCAGGACGTAGGCGCGGCTCACGCTTCCCGCGTTGGCGGAGAGGAACGCGGGCGCGCCCGTGGAGTCGCAGCCCTCGACGGTCACGTAGCTCTCGGGGTCGCCGAAGTCGGGGCGGGCGTTGGTGAGCAGCACCACGCCGCCGCTCTTGCCGGCGAGCGCGGCCCCGGCCAGGGCATCGACGCCCTTGGGGTCGGGCGCGCCGGAGGCCAGGCACACGGTGGAGGCGGACAGCAGGCCGTGGCCCACCATGTACGCGGCGATCTGGTTGGACGTGTCGTAGCCGTCCCAACCGGCCAGGCGCACGACACGGCCTGCGCCGAACACGCCCTCCACCGAGCTCTCCGGCACGGCGCCCGTGCCGCCGGGCACGTAGATCGTGCCGGGCAGGTCGGCCGCGAGCGAGGACGCCTCGTCGGTCAGGCACCGGCCGTTCGCCTCGTCGGTCTCGAGCAGGATGGGCACCTGGTACCTGTAGGCGAACGAGCTGATGGACAGCGCGTCCTGGAAGTTCGTGGACATGGCCACGACGGCGGCGCCGCTCGGGTTGCCGCCGTGCTCGGCTATCTTCTTGGCGCACTCGACCGACGTGTCCCAGCTGCACTCGCCGTACACGCGCCCCTGGACCTGGCAGCCTACGGCCGCGAGCTGGCCTTCCAGGTCGGCGGGGATGGCGCCCTTGCCGCCGATGACGTACGCCTTCGCGGCGCCCAGCCTCTGCACCGCATCGGCCGCGGCGTCGGACAGCCCGAAGCGGTCGGTCAGCACGATGGGCGCGTTCAAGGCTCCTGCAAGGCCCGTGGCGCTCATGGCGTCGGCGAAGTCGTCGTCGCGGGCAACGACCACCCACTCGCTGCCCTCGGGGAACGCCTCGAGCGCGACGGCCGCCGAGGTCTCGGCCGCCGAGTCGCCGGCCAGGCGCTCGACAGAAGCTGGCTCTTCCCGCTGGAAGCGCGCGAAGTACCGGTCATTACCCGTCGCACGTACTGTTAAATCTTCGCCGCCTTCAACGGCCTCGCCAACGAAATCGCCATCAAGCATGGATCCGATTTCGCGCTCCCAACCAATGAACTTCATGCCCTCGTGCGCCATCGCATGGAGCACCGTTTTGCCGCCCTTAACAACGTCACCGCCGCCCCACGCATCGCCGCCGGCGCCAGCCACAACCGAAATGCTGACCTTCTCCAGGTCATCGCCGCACACCACAGAACCAGCCTGCGCCTCTTCGCCCGTTGCCTCGTCCACAAGCACACAGTCGGCAGCGACGCCATCGGCCTGAGCATCCAGTGCGAACGCATCCCCGTTCTCTAGCGCGATTCCGCGGTAGCACTTCATGGCAGCAGGCTCGCTGCTCGAACCGTCATTCTCCTCGACGGTCACATCCATTTCCCCTTCATCGGTTGCCACAACCTCAAGGCGATAACCGCCATCTGCCGGCAGGTCGATCATCTTCACGCCATCCGCAGTCACCGCCGCTGGCAAACCACTCTCAAGCAGCGACTCGTCAACCTGATCCCCCGAAATCGACGCCACCAAGTTACCGTCGACATCGTAGGCCTTCACGTCAACGGGACAGGCAACCTTGACTGTGCGATAGTTCTTGCGAACGAAAATACTCGGTAGCTCGCCTAGCGCAGCCGACGCGCTCTTCATCCACGACACATACGTTTCCTGCGTATGCCCATGCACCACGCCCTTGCCGGTGACGAACGCACCATTGAACACCCCAACGCCGAACAGCGTAACAAGCATGGACTGATATTGCGGAATCAAAAGCGCCGAAGACAAAAGCGCGTAATCGCCTACATCCGCATTTTCCATGATTGCCGCTTTGATAACAGACTCGAAAAAATACCTGGGCGGCGTTCCTACCACATAATTATGGTAGAACGCCCAGGTCGTAGGAGCAATCGACATCATATCGCTCGTCATCGTCGTAGCGGTAAGCGTTCCCGCCGTATAACCCCTGAACGTTTCGCCGCTAAACTGCTTGAAGCACTCGTTCATGCTGGAAAGAAGCTGCTTGTACACCACGTCGTTTGTGTTCGATCTCGAGGGCAACACCAGATCCTCGCCATACCTGCCATAACCCCATTCGCACAACGGAACCCTGGTGATGACGTCTTCAGGATTTAGGATGTTGAAGATGT
>CALEWN010000211.1 GCA_937925385.1 uncultured Senegalimassilia sp. | reverse complement strand
CGTCTTTAGGCGCGCGCCGGCCTTCCATGGGTTATACCCTAAGAGCAAACCACCCGCTATGCGGGTGGTCCTGATTTGCGCCGATCTTGCGTTCAAGTGCGCACCGCGTTCGGCATCTTGGCGTCAGGGCTCGCTCACGAAGGCCCTTGTGCCTGAGCATGGCGTCTGGATGCCGCCGATGGTGCTGCGAGCCTTCAAGATCGGGACTATTGCGACAAGCTTAGATCGATCTGAGCTTGTTCGGGCGCGCTATCGTTGGCGCTTGGCTTTGCTGCGCAAGCTATGGGTTTGGGCAACGAAAAAGGGCGCCTGGGCGCCCTTAGCGGTTAATGGAAGATGGGTTGCCGGTTATCCTACGAACCTGCCGAGCAGGAAACCGATAATCACGCACGCAGCGGCGAAGCAAGCGGAAAGGCCCACAAGACGGGTGTCGTGATGCTTATCTCGGTTGCGCTCTTCTTGCTCCTTGCGTTTTGCGGGGAAGTAGGAATAGCCGTCGGTGGTGATGGCGACCACGGTGCCGCGACGCTCATCCGGGCGTTTGGCAAGCGCCCCGCGTTCGATGAGCTCGCGTTGCAGATCGTCGTCAGGGCGCAACGGGAACGCGCAGCGATAAACCAATTCGCCGTCGACGGTGCAGGTTGCGCGTTCATAATCAAGCAAGCGGCCAAGTTCCCGCTCTTGCAGGATGTTCAATTCTATGGAAGCCATGATGATTTCCTCTGGTGCGTTGAGTGTGCGTTTTCAGACATAGTTATGATACCCTGAACAGGTTCGTTTTGGTAGGCAAATGTGGCAAGCGGCGCGGTGGTTTTCCGACGTCCCGGTGCGCAGGCGTTCCCTGCGTTTCCGTGGTTCGTTCGTGAACGCGCCACCTTAGCTTTATCGAGCGAAGGGAATGTGCCATAATAACAGGTCGGTGCGCTATAGCACCTGTGAGCAAGTAACGATGGAGGATAGCTACGTGGAAACTAAAGTTGAGGCTCTTGAGGGCAACCGCGCGAAGGTGACCATCACCCTCGATGCCAAGGACGTCGACGCCCGTATCAAGAATACGTATAAGGAATTCGCGAACAAGTACAACTTCCCCGGATTCCGCAAGGGCAAAGCCCCGCGAGATCGGAAGAGCGTCGTGTAGGGAAAGAGTGTAGATCTCGGTGGTCGCCGTATCATTAAAAA
>CALEWN010000210.1 GCA_937925385.1 uncultured Senegalimassilia sp. | reverse complement strand
GCGCAACCCTGCGCCTGTGAACGTGAGGCTTTAGCTACTAGCCCCGTTCAGCATATTGCCGCTCATCGTTATGAGCATGTGAGCTACAATTCAGTTAGTGAAACAGTCCTTGCGGACTCTACGTGAGGCAAGGACAAAGGAGGGCCGCTGGAGCAACCAGCGGCCCTTTGATTTTGCTAGGGGATTGCGCGTCATTTGTTTTCGAACGGAACAGGGGAGGCGGAGGTGCGTTTGTGTAGTGGCGCGGGCTGATTGGGAACCTCTCGGACCTCATCTCAATTGATACGGGAAAGCTCCGAGAGGTTTGTCGTCCTGTGCGGTTGTTGACGCTTGCGAATGTTGCTCTTTACGCTGGCAGCCAGACGCGGGTGAGCGGGAGAATCGCACGGTCGTTATCGTTGACTTTGTCGTAGGTCTCAACGTAGTTACGCACGAAGGAGTCAAGGTCGAGCAGACGAACGGGGACGTAGGCGCGATCGGCTTCATAGCGGGCTTCCTTGGTGAAGCCGCCGGTGCAAACGTAGAGCCCGCTGTCTTCTGGTCGAAGCCTGGCAATGAACGATCTGATTGCAAACGCACTCACCATGGCGCCCTTGCGGTGTTTGACCTTGGCGATAATGCGTGGGCTATCTTTGATGAGAGTGCGGCTACGGCATTGTCTGCTCGTTCGGGTTTCGAGCAGCCGACGATGTCGGCCCGGTTTGCGACCGCGTTGGTCGCAAACCGGTGCTTGTCGGCGGGCTTGTGGCATTTTCGGCGGGAAGCGTGGCCTGCGCAGCGATCTGGAGCATCGAAGCGCTTATCCTGTTCCGTTTGATCGAGGCTACGGGTGCGGGCGCGGCGTGTGCGGTTTCAACTGCGATAATCAAGGGTTGCTTCAAACCTGAGCGCCGCACCGCCTTGTTTTGGTTCTGCAGGTGATCATGGTCATCGGTCCTGTGGTGGCACCCTGTGGGTCTACCTGCTCACTTCGCGCAAAGCGCATATCAAGGAGCTGGAGAAGTAAAACGGCGGGATTTTTCGATCGCGTATGGATTAGCGCCATTTTGTTGGATGAGGTGCGCGGTTTTGCTGATGGGCATTATCGAGAACGTAACGAAAACGAGCTTGTTTCAGCGCTTTGAGCATGCTATGAAAAGCGACCGCGTTTAACGATTTTGCAAAAAAGGCACGCGCTGGTGACGCTGTTCTGCTATATCAACATGAGTCCCAACACCACTTGCTTGCCCGCTGGCACGCTGGCCAGCGGCGCGAAGCTGCCGACAACATCGTACCTGTTCGGACCGGAATTCGTCATGAGGGCGCCTTTTGTCAGAGGTTTCCTTAGCTTTGTTGGCCGCTGTCCTTATAGGTGCGGCGTCTATTGCGCGTCCGGGTGCCGTGCTTCGCGAACGCAAGCGGTATGCCTTGCTTTTGGCGGTTCAGGAACTCACAAAAATGACAACTGTTGGACAGAAAGTTGAGACCTTGAACGATAATAGACTTCTCATATGCTTGATTAGTCTGAATCCGTATCACCTATTCCATGAATTCCTTCGTTGAGTACATATTTGGATACTCATTTGCGCCCTGACGGTGACTGGTAAAACGCTCCTTCGGTATCCTCGCAATTTGTCCTAAATTCCTTCAGCTTCTCGGGATATTGCCCAACAGTGGCCACTTTTTCGAAAAGATGAGCATCATATGCCGCACTCGCTCCCTTGACGCCCGATCGGCCTGATTCGCAGTTTTTGCACGCCCTATAGCGAAAGGGCCCTTGGGGCCGAGGTCGCTAAAGGAAAGGACTGCATATGCGAACGCCAAACCCTTCGCAGTCAAAAGCGCGGGAGGTCAAAGCTGAGAAAACTTCTACGAGTTCATCACCGAATCCTGCTTGCTGTTCAAGCGTTGAACAGATTTGCTGGAACTCGGGAGGGCGGCACATGAACAACGCACACGAACACGGTGGCTGGACGATTTCCGAGGTTGAGCGCCTGACAGGATTGCCGCGGCGCGACATCCAGCGCTGCTGCTACAACGGGAAAGGAGGGCTGGGTATTGTACAACCCCAGAACAGCACATGGGGAAGAAGAACTTATAGCGCACGTGAAGTTGCAACGCTGTTCGTGGTCCGCCTGGAAAAGCAGCAGGGACTGAGTCTCCCCGAAATCGGTGAAAAGCTGCGCAAGCACCCAGCAACTGGAAGTGAGGCAGAACCCGGGCTGCTGGCGGTACACATAGAAAGACTCAAAGAACGACAAGAAGAGGTTGCGGGGCAGCTCCTGGCTGCGCGAGCGTTGCTGATGGCTTCGCAGGGTGAAGAACCGTCGTTGGTTGGCGAGCTTACCGAGAACGAAATCGATGCGCAGGTGGTTGAAACCCTTCGCAAGATGGCAGACGAAGAAGCAAGGCAGGACGGTGTGTCTGCCGGCTGTGCCGCCCATCGCGGGTGGCTTATTCGCTCTTTTACACCACTTGTGAAGAATGTCGATTCTTCTGAAGCATCAGTGTGCGCCGCGCGATTGACGACATCCATGGACGTTACAACGTGTCGCATGTTGCTGCAAAGGCAATTCTGAACTGGGCATTTAATGCACCCGGCATGTCCGTTGTTGTTGATGTGTGGCTTGGACCGGGAGCCTACGAGCTGCTTTTGCGGACGCTTCGTTAGTTCGCGGCTATATGGAATACGACCGAAAGGAACCATTATGAAACAGTCGATCATCGTTGCAGCAGGCGCCGCAATGTTTGCCTTAGCTCTTGCGCTTGCTGGTTGTGCCGCACCTCAAGACCAGCAATCAAACGTCGAGCAGAAAGTTAGCGAGGCCCAGCAGGAAACGGCTGTTCAGCGAAGCGAACCGATTAAGCCTTCTCCCGATAAGCATACGTGGTACGTCAAAGACTACCGCGGAATGAACGCGGCATCTGTTGGCTATACCGCTTTAGACGAGTTGCGTCACGACCGGTATGGTAGCGGCACCTTGGGGATCGTCTACGTCAGCGCTGAAGGAGCGTATATTAACCCGACGGACGAAGAGAGTCTGAAGTGGTACGTTGTTTACGACCAAAATCTGAAACCCAATACAGAAATCAAGCTTGAGTTTTTGAGGCAGGAAGATGGGACCGAATACGATAATCTTGTGGCAAGCGAGTCTCAGGAAGAGATAGTGCTTGCAGTAAAGAAAATCGGGGAAGTTGACGGTACGGCACCGTGCATGACTGCAATCGATTCCTCGCCAGATAAGTATACGCGTGCGTTGCGGGATTACGTTGGGCGCAATCTGGCTTCATGCGGATATATCAGTATGGCGGGCTCGCTTGCCGACCATTATGGTAGCGGATACATCACGATGAATGTGCTAGCCAGCGATGGAAGCTATATCGAGCTCGATGACAAGGATTCGTTGGCTGACTATGTGGTAGTTGGGCAAAGCATGCAACCGAACACCATGATTACCATGGAGTTTAGCAAGAAAGCCGACGGCACGGAATACGATAACCTTGTGAGCAGCCAAAGTGTGAAATCGCTAGACCTGAAAGTGGCCAAGCTGAAATCCTGATGCTTGTGCAATTCGAGAAGCGCCTACTAGTTAGCAAGTCTTAGATGCGGGCCGATGCGAAAGCGTCGGCCTGATTTGGCTCGGTTAGCGTGTGCGGAGCCTGTTGGGTATGCGCGGAATTATCGAGGTGGGTGCCGGCTAGAAGTCGATCAAGTCGCGTACGTTAACTTCGAGGGCATCGGCGAGGCGGCACAAAATGTCGAGTCCCACGTTCACGGTGCCGTTCTCGATTTGCCAAATGTGCGTCTGGTTCGAGCCAATCATAAGGGCAAGCTTGCGCTGGGACAGCCCCTGCTGCCCCCGTAACGTCTTGATGCGCGCGCCCAACTGCTTTCTTCGCTCGTCT
>CALEWN010000209.1 GCA_937925385.1 uncultured Senegalimassilia sp. | reverse complement strand
AGAGCGTACGGCCCAGCGCATTGCGCGAATTCGTGCCCATGACCAGCATGGACACTTCCTTACTAGCCTCAACCAGAGCGCGTGAGGGCGAAGAATCCTCAACGGTGCGGCCAGTAACCTGCAAAGCCGGGTATTCGAAGGCAAGGCGGCCGAGCTGATGATCGAGCTCGATCTGACGCTGTTCGCCAACAGGAGCCAAACCGCCGCCCATGGATTGCGCGGTGCGCTCGAGCCACGCAGGAACGCCCCAAGCGCTGATCAGCTCAAGCGACTGCTGCATGGCCACTGCCGCGCGCGCGGCGAAGTCGATGGCGCGAGCACTTACCGCCTCGTCGGGGCCGACGCCCACGACGATCCCGGAGCCCTGCTGCTTCGCATCCCAGTCAGCGGGCACCACCACAGTGGGAACGCTGGTGGACACGGACACGCGCAGGCCCTTCGCGCCGCCGATGGTTTCGCCGATGGTGTGCCCGTGGTGGCTGCCCAGCACGATGAGGTCATGCATGGCAGCGGAATCGGCGAGCACGCCGACGATGTCGCCAACTGAGACGCTGGCCCGGATGCTCATACCGGGATAGCTTTCCAGGGCTGCCTGGCGCTTCTTCTCAAGCGCCGCCGTCGCGGTTTCGGTGATGGTTTCAACGCTTACCCCGGCCTTGTTGGCAATCGCCTCGTCGATGACCGCCAGCATGTGGACATCGTAGCCGACCACGCGAGCGAATCGCACCGCCCAGTCAAGGGCGCGACGCCCGCGATTGCTGCCGTCAATGCCTACCAAAATGCTTCCCATTGCAACTCCTAACGAAGTGATCGCATTCGGATATCGGTCAGAAAATGATACCCGCCAAAAGCACCTATCCGCAATCGCTGATTAGTGGAACATGGGGATCATCAGCCAAAGGGCGAATAATACGATCGAGACGCAGGCGGTAAAGCAGATGACGGAGACTACCCGATGAAGCAGATGAGCATTGCCCTGGGCATCCACCGAGCCGTCTGCCCACATGCGCAAACCCCAGGCATACAGAACGCTGATAAGGCTTGCTACGCATACAGCGGTGAATAGAACGGTGGCGAAGCTAATGATTTCAGTCGTGATCATATTCTACCTTCCTTACGCAGCCTGAGCTTGAGGCTGAACCGTGCGAGTCTTCTCGGCGTTGATATTCACCTTATGGCTATCGTTGACGTTGCCGCTATTGACCGGATTGCGCTTGGAAAGACGGAAGATGATCAGCGCAACGAACACGGCGATGGCAACCGTTGCCACGGTTCCCCAGACACCGGTCTTCGCCAGCGCGCAGGCAAGAGCGCCGACGATACCGGCCGCGGGGAAGGTGACCAGCCAGGCGATCGCCATACGGCCAGCAACGCCCCAGTTGACCGGATTGCCCTTCTTGCCAAGACCGGTGCCGATGATGGAACCGGAGCAAACCTGCGTGGTGGAAAGCGCAAAACCAAGGTGAGAGGAAACCAGGATGGTGGTTGCGCTTGCAGCCTCGGCAGCAAAGCCCTGCGGAGTGCTGATCTCGGTCAGGCCCTTGCCCAGCGTACGGATGACGCGCCAACCGCCCATGTAGGTACCCGCAGCAATGGCAAGGCCGCAGATGGCGACGACCCAAAGCTCGGGACCGGAGCCGGAAGGCTGCAGGCCCACGGCGATGAGCGTCAGCGTGATGATACCCATGGTCTTCTGAGCATCGTTAGTGCCGTGAGAAAGAGCCACCAGGCAAGCGGTAACGGTCTGGCCATGACGGAAGCCGGATTCAACCTGCTTCTCGCTCATGTGCTTAACCACAGCGAAGATGAGCTTCACCGCGCAAAAGGCTGCCAAACCGGCAACGATGGGAGACACCAGAGCGGGAACAAGGATCTTGGTGATCACGGCAGCGAAGTTCACGCCCTCAACGCCCGCGCCGATGATGACGGCGCCGACCAGGCCGCCGAACAACGCATGGCTGCTCGAGGAAGGAAGACCCACCAACCAGGTGAGCAGATTCCAGATGATGGCACCGATCAGGCCCGCCAAGATAAACTCGGGGGCGATGGTGACCACTTGCTCATTGATCAGGCCACCGGAGATGGTCTTTGCGACCTCTACGGACAGAAACGCGCCGACGAGGTTCAGCGTACCTGCGGCGATGACAGCGGTTTTGGGCTTGAGTGCGCCCGTTGCGATGGACGTGGCCATTGCATTGGCCGTATCGTGGAAACCGTTCGTGAAGTCAAACGTCAATGCGGTGACGATCACCAAGCCGACGATTACCAGCGTTGCCGGATCCATTACTTTCGTTCTCCCTTCGAAAACTATAGTGCGTCGTTAAAACATCGAACGCTCGAGTGTCTTCTCTCCAATTAGGGCTTGACGGTCTCGAACGTGTTCCTGCGACGTTTCAAGGGCGCAGCACACCCTCGGCATGCAGAGAGAAAGTCTAGGGGCAGTATGTAAAGCGACTGTAAGGCCGACTTCAGATGAGGGTAATGCTTTTAAGGAATCGGGGAGAAGAAGTGAACAGACCGCTAACCGGAGAAAGTTCATTCTTGAACTTCAGGAGCTTTATGAAATTGAACACATAGCTACACGAACGTGCTACACTTCAAGAAATTGAACTCTTGAACTCTGAATTCAGAGTGAACGTAATGAATTGTTCATGGTTCAATTTGGAAGTTCATGAAATGAACTGTTCATTCTTTGGTTCATTTTCTAGTTCAATTTCGTATTGAACTGATTTTTGAACCTGTAGTTTGAACTTTGAACGGAAGGAATGGCATGGATCAGAACGTGTTTGCCGAACAACTGAAGATCGCTATGGATGCCGCCGGCATGAAGCAGGCCGATTTGATCCATGCGGCGCAAGAAGAGGGTCATAAACTTTGGAAAAGCCAGGTCAGTCAGTATGTTAGCGGCAAGACCATCCCCCGCCCCGACGTGATGCAGCTGCTTGCTGAACTATTGAACGTCACCCCTGAATGGCTGGGCGGCGAAGAGTCCGCGCCTATGACCCCTCCTGAACATGAACCTTCTGAATCTGAACCATTCGTTCATGAGGTTCAAAACGATTTTGAACCTTCCAACGATATTGAACCTGCCGAGTCTGATGATCAAGGGAGCGTACCTATGCGTCAGTTCAAGAAATCCTCGAAGCTTGATAACGTTCTGTACGATGTTCGTGGTCCGGTTGTGGACGAAGCTGCACGCATGGAGTCCCAGGGCATGCGCATTTTGAAATTGAACATCGGCAACCCTGCCCCGTTCGGCTTCCGCACGCCCGATGAAGTGGTTCAAGACATGCGCCACCAGCTTCCCGATTGCGAGGGCTACAGCGATTCGAAGGGCTTGTTCAGCGCGCGCAAGGCCATCATGCAGTACTCTCAGATCAAGGGCCTTCCCAACGTTGATATGGACAGCATCTACACCGGCAACGGCGTCAGCGAGCTCATCAACCTGTGCATGCAGGCGCTGCTCGACACCGGCGACGAGATCCTTATTCCCAGCCCCGACTATCCGCTGTGGACGGCTTGCGCCACTCTTGCCGGCGGCACGCCCGTTCACTACATCTGCGACGAGCAGGCCGAGTGGTATCCCGATATCGATGACATCGAGCGCAAGATCACGCCGCGCACGAAGGCCATCGTCATCATCAACCCCAACAACCCCACCGGCGCGTTGTATCCTCGCGAGGTTCTGCAGCAGATCGTCGACGTGGCCCGCAAGCATCAGCTGATGATCCTGTCCGACGAGATTTACGACCGCTTGGTCATGGACGACCTCGAACACGTTTCCATCGCAAGCCTTGCTCCCGACCTGTTCTGCATCACCTTCTCGGGACTTTCGAAGTCGCACATGATCGCCGGCTACCGCATCGGCTGGATGGTGCTCTCCGGCGAGAAGTACTGCGCTCAGGACTTCATTTTGGGCCTGAACATGCTGTCGAACATGCGCCTGTGCTCCAACGTGCCGGCGCAGTCCATCGTCCAAACCGCGCTTTGGGGCCATCAGAGCGTGCGCAACTACGTGGTACCCGGTGGCCGCGTATGCGAGCAGCGCGATTACGTGTACAAGGCGCTCAACGATATCCCCGGCATCACCGCCGTCAAACCCCGTGCGGCCTTCTACATCTTCCCGAAGATTGACGTGAAGAAGTTCAACATCACCAACGACGAGCAGTTCGCGCTCGACCTGCTGCACGAGAAGAAGATCCTGCTGGTTCCCGGCAAGGGTTTCAATTGGGGTTCGCCCGACCACTTCCGCGTGGTCTACCTGCCGCGCATCGAGGTGCTCTCCGAAGCCATGGGCCAGCTCGGTGACTTCCTGTCGCACTACCGCCAAGCGTAACGAGGCTCAAGAGGCAATGGGCATTTAGCCCCTTAATCACTGACATCGTGGCATATGGGAAGAGGGGCGCAAGCCCCTCTTCCCATATGATGCCAAGCTTAGTCCTATGCCCAGCCTAAGTGCGCCGCTGTTTACTGCACTTCGGAGCGATAGGCTGCGATTTCGTCGAGGAAGGCCTTGCCGTACTTCTCGAGCTTCTTCATGCCTACGCCGTTAACGTCCATGAACTCATCCTCGGTTTCGGGCATACGGGCGCACATATCGCGCAGCGATGCATCACCGAAGACCATATACGGAGCCAACCCACCTTCGACCGCCAGCTGCTTGCGCAATGCGCGCAGCCTCTCGAACAGATCCTGGTCGTATGCTGCATCGGGGCCGCTGGCAGTACCCGATCCGCCGAACGAGCGACCGCCGGCAACACCCGCCTTGCGCTGCGGCTCGCGCAACACCTGTTTCATCTGCAACCGGAAATCAGGCGCTGCAGCCTCGCGGAAACCAGGGCCGAACCCCACCACAGGGAACTTGCCTTCCGATATCTCCAAGTACTCGCCCGCCGCAAGCAGCTCGATAACCTCTTTCAGCTGCACTTGCGACATGCTGACGGAGTTGAGGCACTTCGCCTGCGCAAGGCCGAACTGCTCAAGGCGCTCCATATTCGTGCCGCGCAGCACATCTACCACCACGCCCTTACCGAACCTTCCACGCAGCTCCTGCACGCAACGCATGACGGCACGCGCTTCCGCGGTAACATCGACCGCCCTGAACCCGCCTTCGCAGTTCGAGCAATTGTTGCAGGAACCGCCATCCTGTTTTACTGCAGCCTCATCGCCGAAATAACGCAGCATATAGCCACGCAAGCATTCGCACGTCAGGCAATAACCTTCCATAGCCGCCAGCATACGGCGCCGGGCCGCACGTGCAACCTCGGCTTCCTCGGGGCTCATTCCCTCGTTGCCGCTATCCTGCTCAAGGAAGAACCTGCACGTGGACAAATCGCCATCGCTCCAATAGAGCATGCACTCGCTGGCAAGCCCATCGCGCCCGGCGCGACCCGCTTCCTGATAATAAGCCTCGATACTTGCAGGCATGTTGTAATGAATGACATAGCGCACGTTGGATTTATCGATGCCCATGCCGAACGCGTTCGTCGCCACGATGACCGCAGCATCATCGTTGATCCACGCCTGCTGATTGGCGTTGCGCTCCTCTTTACCCAATCCCGCATGATAGCGCGTTGCCTTCACGCCGGACTGCACCAAGTGTTCGTGCACCTTCTCGACATTCTTACGCGTATTGCAATACACCACGCCCGAGTCCTCGGGATGCGCCTTCGCGTACGTGGTGATGCGGTTCAGCTTTTTATTCGGCTCAAGCCGTTCCACGGCAAAGTGCAGGTTCGGCCGGTCAAAACCGGTGACCGCTTGATAGGGATCCCGCAATCCCAACAGGCGAACGATGTCACCGCGCACGCGCTCCGTTGCCGTAGCAGTGAACGCAGCGACAGTCGGGCGCGCGGGAAGCTGGTCGATGAACTTGCCGATACGCAGATACGACGGGCGGAAATCCTGACCCCATTGCGAGACGCAATGCGCCTCGTCTACCGCGATCAGCGGAATGGACGCCTGCGAAGCGAACTCCGCGAAACGCGGGTCTTCCAAACGCTCGGGCGCGACATAGAGCAGATCGAACTCCCCCGCCAGGGCACGCGCCATAATCGAGCCCTCCTTAGAGGGCCTAACCCTCTAGTAAACATAACCCG
>CALEWN010000208.1 GCA_937925385.1 uncultured Senegalimassilia sp. | reverse complement strand
TTGCCTCCATTTTGAGCTTGGCGCCGAACGTGCCGTCGGTATCGTCGTTGATAGCCTTGGCCTTGTCGTTCATCTCGGGGTTCGAGAAGATGCGGTACTCCTCCCACAGCAGGCGGTTCGTCTCGCGCAGCGACAGCTTCATGGCGAAGGCCAGCTGCAGCAGCTTGTTGCGTGAAGGATTGCGCTGGCCGACGAAGATCTGATACCCGAACGTGGGGTTGATACCGGCCCGACGAACCACCTCGGGACGTCTCAAGCCGCGTTCGTCAAGCAGCTGCTGAAGATAATCGGGCAGGCTGCGGCACGCAAGCTTGTGTTTGCTGGCGAATGCGGCAGGGTCAGGCGAATCGAGCAGCTCGCTGAGCAGGTCCTCGGTCATCGGTTCTTTCACGCGCCGCTTCCTTCTTCGCTTCGCCGGTTTTCGTTTCCTTGGTTCCATAGTAACAAAGAGAAGGCCCACCGAATGCGAAGCGCAGTCGGCCGCATCCGATGGGCGCAAACCCTCACGGGCCCTAGACGATATCCCAGGAAACATCCGAACCACGGCCGATGAACGCGTTTTCGTACAGCACCTTCACCACGTCGCCCTCGAAGTACAGGTTGCCGGAAACCGTACCGCCGGCGGCAAGGGTGCCGGAGTGGAGCTCGTTATCGCCATCGGTATAGAAGGCTTGCGAGCGCTGGGCGCCCTGAGCATCCTCGGCCTTCCAGTCGTACGGATTGAACGACGCCTGGCTGTTGCCGTTGTTCTGATAGGTCACGCTCACCTGCGTGATCGACTTTCCCTCGTAGCTCTGAAGCCCGGTGACCACCCCGTCGACCGTGAGCACTAGGCCGTTTTTAAGCGTGATGGAGTTGCCCGCCGCCGCGGCCTGGCTGCTGTCGGCGGCATCGTCGGCAGAAGCGGTGGACGCAGGCTGCTCGGTTGCCGGCTGCGGCGCCACCGAGGTGCCGGAGAACGCGTCATCGATAGCCGAGCTGTACATGCTTTGCGTGGCCAGCACCACAATGAAGGCGATCACATTCATGACCACGCCGGCAATAGACAGGCCCTTGCCCGCCTTGCGGCCCTTCACGCACGCAATCGTGCCCACAAGCGCAAGCACAAACCCGACAACGGCAAGCACTGCCGAGAAATTGTTGATGATGGGCAGAAACGACGTGGCCAAGGCGATGATCCCCAGGACGAAACCGGCGATTCCCAACCCCGATTTCGATAACTGCGAAGCCGCCGCGGCATGCGTATTGTTGGTTTCCATGAGCATTCCCTTTCCCTAAACGATGCACTGACGTGCTGAAACGTTTCAAATGCTAGGGAAAGGGCCCGGTGATTTCATTAGCTGTCAGCTATGATTCCGAAACCTTTTCGGCGAAATGGATCGGCTAACGCCTCGGAAAACGACGAAACCCCATCGGTCACGATCGGTAACCGATGGGGTATCGAATCAGTTGAAGCTACGCTCGCGTTCTCCCGCGGCGCACTGCATCAAGCGAATCACGCCTCGATGCCCAGCTCCAATGCGCGCAGATTGCCGGCAAGCTTGTCCTTCTTGCGGGCGGGAACAACGGAAGCCACGGCGGCGCGGATGGTCTCCTCGCTGCAGAAATGCGTTTCGGCGAACAGCTTGCCCACCAAGATGACGTTGGCCAGGCCCTTCAGCCCCGCTTCCTCGGCGATGGCCGTAGCGGGAACGGAGCAGACCGTCACGCCGGGCATATCGGGGATGTTCGGCACCAGCGTGCTGTCGATGATGACCAGGCCGCCGGGCTGCACGCTGTGCTCGAACTTGTCCAGCGACGGCTGGTTCATGACGATGAGCACATCGGGGTTGAGCACAAGCGGGCTGCCGATCGGGTCATCGGAGAGGCACACGCTGCAGTTGGCGGTGCCACCGCGCATTTCAGGGCCATAGCTGGGAAGCCAGGAAAGCTCGCGATCTTCTAGCAGACCGGCGCTTGCGATGATCTTGCCGGCGAACAGGATGCCCTGACCGCCGAAGCCGGCGAGCACGGCCTGCATGCAACGTTTCAGTTCGCTCATCGCGCACCCTCCTTCGCTTCCGCAAACTTCTCAGGATGGGCGACCGGGCAATCGGCGTTGCGCGCGGCAGCGGCCTGCGCCGCATCGGCGAAGCCGTCGGCCACCACATCGCGGTACACGCCCAGCGGATAGTACGGCAGCATGTTCTCGCGCATCCACTCGAAGCTGTCCTGCGGCGTCAGACCCCAGTTCGTGGGGCACGTGGACACCACTTCCACCAGCGAGTAGCCGATTCCGTCGATCTGGTTCTGGAACGCCTTCTTGATGGCGCGCTTGGCCTGGCGCACGTGCTTGGGCGTGTCCACGGTCACGCGCTCCAGGTAAGCCGGGCCGTCAAGGCTGCTCAGCAGCTCGCAGACGCGCACCGGATAACCGGCGGTTGAAACGTCGCGGCCGTAGGGGCTGGTCTGCGTGACCTGATTCGGCAAGCTGGTAGGGGCCATCTGCCCGCCGGTCATGCCGTAAATGGCGTTGTTGATGAAGATGATGGTGATATGCTCGCCGCGCGTTGCCGCGTGAACGGTTTCGGCCATGCCGATGGAGGCAAGGTCGCCATCGCCCTGGTAGGCGAACACCACGTTATCCGGCAGCACGCGCTTGACGCCCGTGGCAACCGCCGGGGCGCGGCCATGCGCGGCCTCGATCATATCGCAGCCGAAGAAATCGGGCGAGGTGACGGCGCAGCCGACCGGCGCGACGCCGACGGTGCGACCCTCGATATCCAGCTCGTCGATAACCTCGGACACCAGACGATGCACGATGCCGTGCGGGCAGCCCGGGCAGTAGTTCGTGACCACGGGCAGTAACGCCTTCGGACGCGAGAACACCACGCGGCCTTCGCCTTGTACCTGCTCAGCCATGCTATTCACCACCCTTCCCCGCAAGCTCGCGGATCTTGCCCAGCACCTCGTCGGGCGTGGGGATGATACCGCCCGTGCGCCCGAAGAACTCCACGGGAACGCGGCCGTTGGCCGCCAGGCGGACGTCGTCGACCATCTGGCCCATGTTCATCTCAACCGACAGGAACACCTTCGCGCTGCCCATGCAGCCCTCGATCGCGTCCACGGGGAACGGCCAAAGCGTGATGGGGCGCAAAAGGCCAGCCTTGATACCCTCTTCACGGGCGCGGACCACGGCGCTGTGCGCGATACGGGCGGTGGCGCCGAAGGACACGAGCACGATCTCGGCGTCCTCGCACATGAACGTTTCGGCACGCTGCTCACAGGCCTTCACGATCTCGTAGCGCTTGAAACGCTCGACGTTCAGGTCCTCAAGCTCCTCTGCCGTAAGGTAGAGCGAGTCGATGATGTTGTGCTTGCGCTTGTTCTGGTGTCCGGTGGTGGCCCAGGGCTTTTCCGGCAGCTGCTCCACGCGCTCGGGCAGCACGACGGGCTCCATCATCTGGCCGAGCATGCCGTCGGAGAGAATCATGGCGGGCATGCGGTACTCATCGGCCTTCTCGAACGCCAGATATGCCAGATCGGCCATCTCCTGGACGGTGGAAGGCGCGAACACGAGCACCTGGAAATCGCCGTGGCCCATGGCGCGGGTTGCCTGCCAGTAGTCGGACTGAGAGGGCTGGATGCCGCCCAAACCCGGGCCGCCGCGCTGAACGTTGACGATGACGCCGGGAAGATCGGAGCCTGCCATATACGAAACGCCCTCGCCCTTGAGCGACACGCCCGGCGAGGAGGAGGACGTCATGACGCGCGCGCCAGCCGAAGCCGCGCCGTAAACCATGTTGATGGCCGCGATCTCGCTTTCGGCCTGCAGATACGTGCCGCCCTCCTTGGGCATGCGCTTGGCCATGTAGGCCGCCAGCTCGGTCTGGGGCGTGATGGGATAGCCGAAGAAGAAGCGGCATCCGGCGCGGATGGCGGCCTCAGCCATGGCCTCGTTGCCCTTCATGAGCACCTTTTCCTGAGACATCAGCGCATCACCTCGATCGCAACATCAGGGCACATAAGCGCGCACGAGCAGCAGCCCGTGCACTTCGACGCATCGATCAGCCGGGCGGGATGATAGCCCTTCGCCGTGATGCGGGAACGGTCAAGCTCTATGATGTGCGCCGGACATGCGTCCACGCACAGGCCGCAGCCTTTGCAGAAACCGTCATCGACCGTTATCGCTGCCATAAGCCTCCCTTTCTCGTCTGAGCCGACCCCAAAGCGGTCGGCATATGGTTATCGAACGCTCCCCCGAGCACTCGTTTCGAGCACAGGCACCGCCCCGGCTCGGTTCACCGAGGAACGCGCCGTGCCTTATTCCCAGGGTTTTCTCACATGCACCGAAACCGGATAGCGCACGCCCGGGACATCGACATCTTCAAGCGCGGAAGCGGGCACTGCGGTAAACGCCAGGGGCAAACCGGCGGATGCGGCAACCTCCTGTGCGAACGAAACGCCGCGACCAAGCACTTCCCCATCGGTGAAGTCGGCGAGGTGCGTGTTGTTCGCCACTGCCGTGGCACGCAGATGACTTGCCGCCTCGATCTCGCGAAGCACGGATAGCGCCTCGGCGGGATCGTGGGTGAGATTGCGGCTGCGGTTGACCACGTACAGCAAGTCGTAATCTCCTTCGCCGATGCCGCGCGCGAACCTGCCGAGCGCCGTGGCGCCCACATCGTCGCCGCCCGCATCGATGAGCAGCAGCCTGCCCTGCTCGGCGCGCGCCCAGTCCAAAGCAGCCGAGACCTGTCCGGATACGGCGGGCACATCGAGCGTGGTCCCCGCATAGCGCGGGGCGATGACCTGCACGCCGGCATCTTCAAGAAGGCTTCGGTAGTCGCTGCTGCGAAAATACGGGTTCACCACATCCAGGTCGGCAACTTGCACCTCAAAACCAGAATAGCAGGCATCAAGAGCCAGGTTGATGGCCAGATTGGTCTTTCCGACCCCATAATGCCCCGTAATGGCGGTGACCGATTTCAACCGTTTTACATCGAACACGTTCACTGCCTCACCTACACCAAGCCCTCGGGTACCTTGGTCTTCGGCTTGCCTTCCCGGCTTTCATCGGCCTCGCGGATGGCGGCTCGGCGGATCTTGCCGTTCACGGTCTTGGGAAGCGCGTCCACGAACTCCACGATGCGCGGATACTTGTACGGGGCCGTGCGCTGCTTGACCCATTGCTGCAGCTCGCGCACGAGCACCTCGGACCCTTCAAAGCCCTCTGCGAGCACCACCGTTGCCTTCACCGCCTTGCCGCGCATGGGATCGGGCACACCGGTGACGGCGCATTCGCGCACCGAATCATGCTCGAGCAGCACGCTTTCGATCTCGAAGGGGCCGATACGGTATCCCGACGATTTGATGACGTCATCGTTGCGGCCGACGTACCAGAAGAACCCGTCCTCATCGACCCAAGCGGTATCGCCGGTGTGATACCAGCCGTCGAACACGGCAGCCTCGGTCTTTTCGGGGTCACGGTAATATTCCAACATGATTCCCGGAGCCTTCTCGTGCACATCGATGCAGATCTCGCCGGTCTCGCCGACATCGCAGCGGCTGCCGTCACCTCGTTGCACTTCGATACGGAACGCAGGCGACGGACGGCCCATGGAACCGGGCTTGGGGACCGCATGCGTGAGGTTGGCCACCGTAAGCGGCGTCTCGGTCTGCCCGAATCCTTCGAAGATGGTCAGCCCCGTGTGCTCCTTCCAGAAGTCGAACAGGTCGGGGTTAAGCGCCTCGCCGGCGGTGGTGCAATACGTAAGCGCGCTCAGATCGTGGGCATCGACGTCGGCCTGCATCATCATGCGGTACATGGTGGGAGGGCAGCACAATGTGGTAACCCCGTATCGCGGGATGAGGTTCAAGATCTCGTCGCCATCGAAGCGATCGAAATCGTACGTGAGGACGCAGGCCTCCATAAGCCACTGACCGTAGTACTTGCCCCAAACCGCCTTGCCCCAGCCGGTGTCGGCGATGGTCAGATGCAGCCCGTCGGGCTTGACGTTGTGCCAATGCTTGGCCGTGACAAGGTGAGCTAAGGCATAGTAGGAATCATGCAGCACCATCTTGGGATTGCCGGAGGTGCCGGAGGAGAAGTACATGAGCATAGGGTCGTCGACGTGGGTTTTCACGCGCGCGAAGCTTGCATCGGCGTTGCGCACGCCGGTGTTGAAGTCGTGCCAACCCGGACGCTGCGCAGGCACGGCGCACACGCCATCGGGACCGGAGAGCACCGCACCAACCGGGCCGTCAGATGCCATCCAATTGCCATCCGCATCCTGCTCGGTCAGACCGCCGCCGGCGCCGTTGACCAGGAACAGATGCTCGACCGAGGGGCACTGGTCCACCACGTTGTCCACCACGTTCGCGATGGTGCCGACGGACGTGCAGATGACGGCCTTGATGGAAGCGCCGTTCAAGCGATACTCCAGGTCATGCTCCTTGAGCATAAACGTGGCCGGAACCATGACGGCGCCAAGCTTGGCCAGGGCGGTGGCCACGAACCAGAACTGGTAATGGCGGCGCAAGATCACCATGACCATGTCGCCCTTGCCCACGCCGTGCGCAGCAAGGTAGCTCGCGGTCTTATCCGACCAGCGCTTCATATCGGCGAACGTGAACAGATGCTCCTCGCCTTCAGGGTTGCACCACATCATGGCGCGGCGATCGGGATCGTTTTGCGCGATGTCGTCCACCACGTCGTAGCCGAAGTTGA
>CALEWN010000207.1 GCA_937925385.1 uncultured Senegalimassilia sp. | reverse complement strand
CGACCAGCAATCGTGCAGAACGCCGCAACACCCAATGCCACCGCAATTAGCCAGGCAGCATTCGCAACGAACATAAGTCCCAAGTCCGCAAGCTCTAACGAGCTGGCCTCTTCCCCAACTAACAGCTGGACATACGGAGAAAGCGAGCATATATCGCCTTGAGCCAACACGCCTAATGCGGCTGGGACAATATATGCAATGACAGCAAGCTCAGCTAGCAGCAACAAGACAACCGTTACCAACCACAGCAGCATGATCAGAGCTTGCCTTTTCCTGCCCCCGCACCTCAAAGCAACCGGCAAAGTGCACTTATACCCAGCCGAACAGCACGCTGCAAAGCCAACCAACAAAAATAAAAGAACCCATGCGATATTCAGCATCAACACCTCGTTTATCGCACCAGACGGCTCCTTCATGCCAAATAGGAAAAACAGCAGGCAGTCAAACCAGGCTACGTTCAACGAACCGGATACCCCGTCATACAAAGGGTCAACCCCCAACGTAGCCCACGCATCAATCAAACCATCAGCCTCCCAAACCGACCTTGCTAGAAGAGCCGCCGACAGCACCCCATAAATCACCAGGGCAAAAGAAACCGATTGATTCATCTTCCACATATAGCCAATACCTAGCACGGCCCAATGTTGCTTTGCCGAATTCATCGCGTACCCTCAAAATGCTCAGCCTGAAAAACGGTAATACCAAACAACGTTGCAATGGCAAGCACTTGTAGCCCGGCCGAAATAACAAATATTGAAGGCTGAGGTTGAAACGGCAATATCGCATTAATAGGAGCAAATCCCGCAAACGCGGAACCCTGCAAAGCAAATTGAAGAGCGAAGCACGCTGCCATGGGAATAAGCAAGACGGCGAACCGGCTAGCGATCAAAAACGACAGAGCGTAAGACAGCATCACGCAAGCAACGCCCAAACCTACCGCCAGCGCAGAAAACAGAGCAATAAACGCTAGCGGACATGTGAAGAAAACGCTCGCCAGCGTATTGCTCGGCCCCACAAAGAACGTAGACTCAGCAGAGTCCGGCCACAATGCAGGCACCAAGCAGGCCGTCGCCACAACATTCAGCACCAGCGGAACAACGATCACAACGACTGCCGCCAAACTGGCAGCAAACACCTTCGAGGCAACGTAGCGTCCCCTGCCAATACGCGAAACAACCTGGCATGCGTATCCGGAACGAACATCAGAGCACAAGGAGCTCGCTGCAGGAAAACAAGCTAGCAATGGAAGCGCGTAGTAAAACATCATTGTGAAGACCGAATACGCAGTAAGCCCAATCCAAGTATTGTAGGACGACGGAGGAAACGCACCATTGGCGCCGCTTCGCCACATTTGCCAACTGTCCGAATACGCAAACGGAGCAGAAACCATGGCAACTTGGGCAACAGAAAGCGCCGAAGCAGCAAACAAAGCTACAGCAAAACCACCGGAGCCAAATGTTCGCTTAATCTCATACGCAATTGCACGTGTCATTCTATTCCCCTTCCCCTACATTTGCCGAAAAGGAAAATACTTCGAAAGCGAGCTTGTTAGAAAGCTGGATATACGTCTTTTGCGGATATGTCGCTGTCACCAAGTTAAATGATGCATTTTCAAACGTATCCCATTCGCGGCTAAAGCCAAACTGATTGTCGGACGCAACATAAGGAACCAGCATCTCCACAGACCGCCCCGCAGCAAGACGTCCCGCCATGCCCGCAACGTTATTAATCTTGCAAAACAATCTGACGTCCATGCCATTCGCCCAAGCGCCAGCCTGAGCCTTTAGACAAGCGGGCTCCACCATCTGCTCATTACTGCTCTTGTTGAAAAAAGCAACCCGAACAATAAGAATTTTAGTCTCCGTATCAGGCCCCAATATATCCAATTCGCTTTGGCAATCGGGAAAAGCAGACAGCGCTTCATCTTTGGACAGAACGCAATAGTTAAGCACTCTGGCATATACATCAGAACCAGCGGAGTTCAAGATTGGCATATCTTCAGAAATCGAATAGCTAACAGAAGGTTTCTGCTGAGATAAATTATTGACTGAGTAGATGCGAAGCGCACAAGCTGCAACCAATATTATTACAAGCGAAAGTGCAATAGCTAATTTAATAGGACGCTTTGCGGAAACCGTGTTCTTTGTTTGCCGCATCTTAACCGTCTGCCTTCTCTCGACTTATCAAACGCCCTTCGGCCATGACGAAGATCTCGTCAGCCAGAAGATCCAACTCTTCGGCATCGTGGCAAGCCACAACAATAATTGCCCCGCGCTCTCTTTCTTCACGCACAATTGTCTCTACGCACGCAACTCCAGATGGGTCAAGCGCATTGATAGGCTCATCCAGGAGAATGAGGCCAGGATGTTCCATAATGGCGCACGCAATCCCCAAGCGCTGTTGCATGCCGAGCGAGTATTTGCGATAAGGCCGCTTATCATCAAGGTCAAGACCGACACACCGAAGGGCTTCTGCTACATCCTCATCGCTGGCAATCCCACGCAACCCAGCAAGCAACTGCAGGTTCTTAAACCCTGAGTATCGAGGCAAAAACGACGGAGTTTCAATCAATAAGCCCACAGAAGCCGGGAAGTCAATATCTTTCCCTAGTTTTTTACCATCAACAAAAACGCCTCCCGATGTTGGGAAGAGCAAACCAGCAATTGCACGCAACAACATCGTTTTGCCAGACCCGTTTTTACCACGTAGGCCATAGCATGTTCCTGGTTCAAGAGTTAGATTGACGTCGTCAAGAACCGTTATATCTTTTATAACTTTAGTGTAATGCGATATTTCTACGCGCATCAGGGCTCCATTCAAATAGGGCGCCGCCAAAAGCAACGCCCCTAACCTCGCTAGATACTATCAGGACTCCAGACGCCAGAAATTGTCGTGTTGTAGCTGTTAGGATTGTTGAACCACAGAAGCGCTTGAGGAAAGCCTCTCTCTTTTACGTTGTTGAGAAGATATCCGCTTTTGCCCGCATTCCAATAATAAATGGGGCTACCAACAAATTTGACATCCCAAACGTATCCTGTTGCCGCAACCTCAACATAATGGTTCGCTCCACCATAGCAAGCATCCCATGCCGACGAATCGTTAAGCTTGCTCCTAGCGGACGTATACGACACGTCTGAAGCATACGCATAACTCGAGTAAGAGCTATCGCCCCAATTACCCTGGCTGTAATCATACGCAAATGCCGAGTCGCTTACGCTAACAGCAACGCCAAAAGCCAACGCACAAGCCGCCAAAGCAGCTGCAAACTTAAGCTTTAGTGAGCCACCTTTTCCAACATACTCCATAATCATCTCCCTTCATTCTTGATTGCGTGCCTATCCGATATCGGGTGAGCCATTTGTAACACGGTTATTGTTGCGCAAATAAACACCCTCGGTTTGCGATGGGCAACTAATTGTTGTCCATGCCTTATGCCAATTCCGCAAATAGCAAAGTCGAAGTCCTTATATAATCAAAAGTAAATCCAATCACGATCGGATCAGCGCATGAATATTCAGCAGCTCAGCTATTTTTCGACGGCGGTAGACACGAGCAGCTTTAAGGAAACCGCTCAAACACACTTCGTAACACCCGCCGCCATATCAAAAGCACTAGGAGATTTGGAAACAGAGCTCGGCATAAAGCTATTCGTAAAGGAAGGGCGTGCTATCGTTCCAACAGAGAAAGCCTTGCTCCTTAAGCCCCTTGCCGACAACATCAGCCGCAATATCAAAGAGTTCGAACGCTTAGCCAAGCTTCCCAAAGAAAAAAGTGACACCCCCAGAACATTTATCCTTGCAGCAGCCTATGCCCCAGCAAGAAGCAAACTTATCAACCGAGAAGGAGTGGAGGCGCTGAAACGCCTTGACCCACAACGAAGAATTCTCGTAGTAAGAAGAGATAGCGGGTCATGTTTATCTGCCGTAATTGAAGGCTCCGTTGATGCCGCGCTCATCCTTGGGGAACCAAAGAGCGATTCGCTGACATCCGCTCGCGTCGGAACGTCCCAATCAATCGTAGTCGTCAATAAAAGCAACCCACTCGCAAATCTAACGACCATTTCACCCAATGACCTTCGCTCTGTCGCCGTCGGGTGGCCCCACGATATACGATACGCTTTGCCCCTACTGCTCGATTTATTCGATAAGTCAGACGTCGAGCCGCATTTTACGCACCTCTATACAATCGAGGACAACACACAGTTCATTAGTGAGGACAAGGGTTGTCTCATAGCCACCAATGAACCTTATATAGCAAGTACTTATCCAAATGCAGCATTTCTCCCCTTCGCCGACGAAGAGGCAGATGTTCCAGTTTTCCTTGTCTGGAAAAAGGAAGACAACGACCCTCTGCTTGAAGAGCTTACCGAGACGCTAGAGGCCATCCTAAAACGGCGCTAACAACGAAATACCTTCGGACCATCCCTCCTCACCACAATGGCACGACGGCCCCGCTATTTCGCAACGCTTCCCATCTTCGGCAGGACGAACATGCCCAGCACGAACGCGATCACGGGGACGCCGCATTGCAGCCAGAAGCTGAAGTCGAAGCCGCCGAGGTCGACACCAAGCGCGTTTTGCGAGGTCAGCGCCATAACGGCAATGAACACCGACGCCGAAAGGCTGCCGATGAGCTGTCGCGCGGACGTGATGATGGCCGATGCCTGCGCCAGCTCGTCGGGATCGAGCGTGGTGCACGCCCACGCCGTCAGCGGCATCATCAGGCATGCGATGCCCGTTACACGAATGCCATAGAGCACCGTGACCACCCATTCGGGAACGCTTGCGGGGATAAGCGCGAACGCCACCGTGCCCGCAAGCACCGTGATGCAGCCCGCCACGATGAGCGGACGCGGGCCGCGTCGATCGAGCAAGCGCCCGGTGATGGGGTTCATCACGCCCATCATGATGGCTCCGGGCAGAAGCGTCAGACCCGACACCGTGGCGGAAAGCCCCTGGATATCCTGCACGAACAACGGCACCATGATCGACGGCGCCATGAACATCATGTGCGCGCATATGACGATGAGCGTGGAGATGGCGAACGTCTTGTCGCGGAAGCATTGCAGCCTCAGGAACGGTTCGGGAACGCGCAGCTGACGACGCGCGAACACGACCAGCCCCGCCAAGCCCGCCAGCAACGGGACGACGAAGCCCGCGCCCACGGACCCGCCCGATTCCAACATGGTGGCCGCGATCATCACCAGCACGAAGCCGCCGGAGTACAGAAGCGCCGACACCAGGTCGAAATGCCCAGGATGATCGGGGCGGCGCACCACGTCGTCGAGCAGCAGAACCGTCAGAACCATCACCGCAAGCGCGATGGCGCCGAGCATCCAGAACATGGAGCGCCAGCCCCACGCGTCGATGAGGAAGCCGCTGATGGTAGGGCCGATGGCAGGCGCGAACCCGATGACCATGCCTACGATGGCCGTTGCTTGGCCGTACTGGCTTTTCGGATAGATGTTCAGCGCCACCAGCTGCACAAGCGGCAGGCAGATGCCGGCGCCGCCTGCCTGCAGCAGGCGCGCCGCCAGCAGGCACGGATAGTTCGGCGCGAAGATGGCCGCAGCGCACCCAACGGCGAACGACGCCATGGACGCGAAGAACAGCTTCTTAGAATCGAACCGATTCATCAGATAGCCCGTCATGGCACTGATCAGGCCCAATACGAAAATATACGCCGTGGTAAGCAGCTGGCCGGAGCTTGCGCTGATGCCGTACTCGTGCATGACCGCCGGCAACGCGGCGATCATCATGCTTTGGGAGATGCACGCCGCCGTGGTACCCGACACCATGATGCCAAGCACCATACGGCGCTGACTCAGCGGCAAGCCGTCACGCTCGGGTTCGGAGTTGACAGCGGATTCGGATGTTTTCGCGCGAGACGCGTTCGCCGCGTCTTCGAGGTTGGTTTCGTTCGTATCCATACCGCGATGGTAGCAGTTGCGGCGCACCCGCAACCATCCGCGCACGAAACGCGCACGGAAGGGAGGCTCCACCAGGCGAACAGAGGGCGACAAGAGTGCGGAGCAAATGCTTGGAAACAGAAGCCTTCTCCCAAACGTCTCTCCGCCCCTCGTTCACCCCTCACATCGCGACGGGCTAAGTTGCCGAAACGGCACTCCTACCGCAGTTTGTCGCGGCGTTGCTTCCAGTCGGGCATGAAACGGTCCATGAGCTGGTGGAACCTTGGGCCGTGGCCTCGTTCCAGCAGGTGGCACAGCTCGTGCACCACCACGTACTCCAGGCATTCCGGCGGGTAGAGCGCCAGGCGCACGTTGATGCAGATGCGGCCCGTGGAAGGTTGGCAGCTGCCCCAGCGGCTGGTCATGTTGCGATACGCCAGCTGGCCTGCCTTCACCCCCATGATGGGCTCCCATGCCGCCACCAACGCCGGCACGCAGGCCTGCACCACCGCGCGCCACTGCGCCACCTCGGCTTTCGACGCCTGCGACGCCTGCGCCATGGGTGTGGCGGACACGCGCTCCATCTGGGCTTGAATCCAATCATGCTTGCGATGCACGAAATCTGCCACGTCTGCAGGCGACATCCAGGCGGGCGCGGATGCGTCCACGTGGTCGCCGTCGCGAGCGATGCGCAGGTTGAGATTCTTCACCTTTTTGCGCTGCAGACGCACCTCGATACCGTCGACGTAAAGCACCTCGGGCGCAGCTGGGCGCGCGGGCTTGCGGCGCGTTGCTTGCGAACACGCCTTCCCTGCCCCAGCCGCCGTGCGCCCGGCACTCGACGAACGCTGCCGCGGTGCAACCTTCCCCGGCTCGCCGCTCCCGTGACCGGAAGCGGCCGAACGTCGCTGCGACGCGGTGCCCGCCCCGCGCGAGCCGCCCGCCGCCTGGCGCTTGAGCTCGCCCGGGTCCACACGGCGCGTGCGTACCGGGCCGGATCGGTTTTCGCTGGCCACGTCCTAGGCCTCCAACGCGATCTCGTACGCGGCGTTGCGCGGCAGACCGAACTCGGCCGCCAGCGTTTTCGCGATGTCCTTGTTGCGCGCGCCCTCGGCCTTGAGCTGGGCGGCACGGACGCGGGCGGAATCCTCGGCACTTTCCTGAGCAGCCTGCCCCTCAGCCTCGCTGGGTCCGTCGATCACGATGACGATCTCGCCCTTGATGCCGCCGGCCGCCTCGCGGGCGGCGAACTCGTCGCGCAACGCGGGCAGCGTGTCGCGCACCACTTCCTCATGCAGCTTCGTGAGCTCGCGGCACACCGCCGCCTCGCGCAGCGGGAACGCCTCGGCCAACGCCGCCAGCGCCCCGGCGATACGGTTCGGGCTTTCGTAATAGATAAGCGCCGCATCCAGCGCGCGCACCGCATCGAGCGCTGCCTTCTGCTCCCCTGCCTTGCGCGGGAAGAAACCGCCGAAATAGAAGCGCGGGTTCGTACAGCCGCTGGCCACGTACGCTGTGGCGGTGGCGGTAGGCCCGGGCAGCACCTCTACCGGCGCGCCCGCCTGGCGGCATGCGCGCACCAGGCGCAGGCCCGGGTCGGACACGCCTGGCATGCCGGCGTCGCTGCAGTACGCGATGACCTCGCCCGCCTCCACGCGCGCCACGATGCCGTCGGCGCGCGAGCCGATGAGCGCCTCGTCGAGACGCTCCAGGCGCTTGCCGATGCCGAACGCCGCCAACAGCTTGCCGGTGACGCGCGTGTCCTCCGCGCACACCACATCGGCGCTGGTCAGCGCGTCAAGCGCGCGCTGCGGCATGTCGCCCAGGTTGCCGATGGGCGTCGGGCAGATGATCAGCTTGCCAGCCATCACGCCCTCGTTTCCTGCACGTCGAGCGTGCCGGCTTCCTCGACCGCCGGCGTTGCCGCCGCCGTGCGAGCTGTGCGGGCCTCGGCCTCCTTGTCGGCCAGGTTGCTCTTCGCCACCGCGATCATGAGCTTGATGCGGTTGAGCTGGTTGACCTCGGACGCGCCGGGGTCGTAGTCGACCGCCACGATGTTGCTCTCCGGGTAACGGCGGCGCAGCTCCTTGATGACCGCCTTGCCCACCACGTGGTTCGGCAGGCATGCGAACGGCTGCGTGCACACCACGTTCGGCGCGCCCGTGCGGATGAGCTCCACCATCTCGGACGTGAGCAGCCAGCCCTCGACCATGGAGTTGCACAAGCTCAAGATCTCGCTCGCATACTCGGCCAGCTCGTAGATGCTCGCCGGCGGTTCGAAGCGCGTGGACTCCTCAAGCGCCTTGGTCACCGGCGCGCGCAGGGCCTTCACCACCTGCAGGGCGATCTTGCTGCCGAACGCGCCCTTGGCCGAACGGCCCAGCGGGTCCTTCTGGAAGATACCGCCCGCCGCGCCGAACAGGAAGAACTCGATGAGCCCCGGCACCACGGCCTCGCAGCCCTCGCGCTCGATGACGTCGACGATCTGGTTGTTTGCCGTGGGGTGGAACTTCACCAAGATCTCGCCGACCACGCCGACGCGCGGCTTGGTTCCCTCGCCCTGTAAAGGCAGCGTGTCGAAGTCCTCGACGATCTGCTTGACCGTGCGCTTGAACTCGCCGCGCTTCACGCCGCGTTTCAGCTGGCGCTTGCACTCGGCCATCCAGTGGTCGAACAGGGCGTTCGCACTGCCGGGCTCCACCTCGTAGGGGCGCGTGCGGTACAGGCACATCATGAGCAGGTCGCCGTACTGCAGCGCCGACACCGCCTGGTAGAGCATGGCCGGCGTGATGGAGAAGCCGGGGTTCACCTCGCCCAGGTCCTTGAAGCTGATGGCGATGACCGGGATATGCGACAGGCCCACCGACTTGAGCGCCTTGCGGATGAGCGAGATGTAGTTCGTGGCACGGCAGCCGCCGCCGGTCTGCGTGATGAGCACGGCCAGCTTGTCGGTGTCGTACTTGCCGGACATGACCGCTTCCATAATCTGGCCCGTGACCAGGATGGACGGGTAGCAGATGTCGTTGTTCACGTACTTCAGGCCCGCGTCCACCGCCCCGTGGTCCACGGAGGGCAGCAGCTCCACGTTGTAGCCGAAGCGCTCGAAGATGGGCACGAGCAGCTCGAAGTGGTACGGCGCCATCTGCGGGGCCAGGATGGTGTAGCCCGCATCGCGCATCTCCTTGGTGAACTGGGCGCGCGGGAACTCCGTCGAAGCACCGCTGTCGCGCTGCTTGAACTCGGCCTGCACCTCGGGCGCCGCCTTATCCGTGAAGCTTGCGGGCGGCTTGATGGCTGCCGCCGCGGCCTGCACGGCCTCGGCGTCGGCGCCGCCGGCCTGCTTGCCCGCCGCGCGCTCCTCGGCCTCGGCCAGCAGCTGCTCAACGTCCAGGCTGCACGCGCCGCAGCCCGCGGCGTTCTGCGCCTGCTCGGCCGCACGGGCCTCGGCCTCCTCGTCGGCCTGGTCCTTCAGGGCCGCAAGCAAGCTGCGCACACGGATGCGCGCGGCGCCCAGGTTCGAAACCTCGTCGATCTTCAGCACGGTGTACACCTTGCCCGCCTGCTCCAAGATCTCCTGTACCTGGTCGGTGGTCAGCGCGTCAAGGCCGCAGCCGAAGCTGTTCAGCTGGATGAGGTCGAGGTCCTTGCGCTCCGAGGCAACCTTCGCCGCGGCGTACAGGCGCGTGTGGTACATCCACTGGTCCACCAGACGGATGGGGCGCTCGAGCGTGCCCAGGTGCGCGATGGAGTCCTCGGTGAGCACGGCCAGGCCGAAGCTGGTCAGAAGCTCGGGGATGGCGTGGTTGATCTCGGGGTCGTTGTGGTACGGGCGGCCCGCCAGCACGATGCCGTGCGTGTGGGTCTTCTCCATCCACAAAAGCGTCTCGGCGCCCTTCTCGCGGATGTCGGCCTTGAACGCCTCGTCCTCGGCCCATGCAGCATCCACCGCGGCATCGACCTCGGCCTGCGTGGGCGCCGTCACGTCCTTGCCGCACAGCTCGGGATGCGCCTGGATCAGCTCCACGAACAGGCGCTTCTTCAGGTGCTCCTTCTTATCGTAGGGCAGCCACGGGTTCAGGAACTGCGTGTCCGAGGTGCGCAGCTCGTCGATGTTGAGGCGCAGCGCCTCGGCGTAGCTGGCCACGATGGGGCAGTTGAAGTGGTTGCCGGCGCCCTCGTCCTCCTGGCGCTCCCACTTGCTGCAGGGGAACCAGATGAAGTCGGGGTGCTTGTCCAGCAGGTTCATGATGTGGCCGTGCGAGAGCTTCGCCGGGTAGCACACGCTCTCGGACGGCATGGACTCGATGCCGGCCTCGTAGGTTTTCTTCGTGGACGGGTCCGAAAGCACCACGCGCCAGCCCAGCTTCGTGAAGAAGGTGAACCAGAACGGGTAGTTCTCGTACATGTTCAGCGCGCGCGGGATGCCCACGGTGCCGCGCGGCGCGTCCTGCTCCGCCAGCGGCGTGTAGTGGTCGAACAGGCGCTTCGACTTGTACTCGAACAGGTTGGGGACCTTGTCGGCCTTCGTCGCCTGGCCCAATGCGCCGGCCCCCTTCTCGCAACGGTTGCCCGTGATGAAGCGGCGGTGCTTGCCCGTGGCCTCGTCGATGCCGAAGTCGTTGACGGTGAGCAGGCAGTGGTTCGAGCACGCCTTGCAACGCACGGTCTTGTGCGTGGGCGCAAGGGCCTCGAGCGCATCAAGGGACAGCAGGCCGCTGGCCTGCGAATCCTGGCGGCTGAAGCGGTCACGGGCCAGAAGCGCCGCGCCGAACGCGCCCATGTTGCCGGCGATATCGGGACGCACGGCGTTCACGCCCGAAAGCTGCTCGAAGGCGCGCAGCACGGCATCGTTGAGGAACGTGCCGCCCTGCACGATGACCTTGCTGCCCACGTCGTGCGGGTCGCGGATCTTGATGACCTTGAACAGGGCGTTCTTGATGACCGAGATGGCCAGGCCCGCGGCGATGTCGCCAACGGTGGCTCCTTCCTTCTGCGCCTGCTTCACGCGGCTGTTCATGAACACGGTGCAGCGGCTGCCCAGGTCGACGGGGTTTTCCGCGCCGATGGCGGTCTTCGCGAACTCGGACACGTCCAGGTTCAGGCCGCTGGCGAAGCTTTCGATGAAGCTGCCGCAGCCCGAGGAGCACGCCTCGTTGAGCATGATGTGGTCGATGACGCCGTCTTTCACGCGCAGGCACTTCATGTCCTGGCCGCCGATGTCCAGGATGAACTTAACGCCCGGCAGCATCTCCTGCGCGCCGCGCAGGTGCGCAACCGT
>CALEWN010000206.1 GCA_937925385.1 uncultured Senegalimassilia sp. | reverse complement strand
AAATCGTCGGTATCGATGCTCTCGTCCACACGCGTCCCTTCCCTATCGGTCCTTCCCTGTATACCGCAGCACACGGAAAAGGCCGCCTGATACGGCGGCCTTTTCGCAACAACAACATTATGTAAACCTTTAACCGGCTTAGTCCGAGCCCCAGAACCTGTCGAACTACCCGCGATGTTCGAGGGCCGCGGCAACGAAGTCGCGGAACAAGGGGTGCGGCCTGGTGGGACGGCTTTTGAACTCAGGGTGAGCTCGATCATCTCGACCAAGCGGTCATCAGGGGAAACGCCGGAGATGACCAGGCCCGCTTCCGCCAAACGGTCGCGGAACGCGTTGTTCACCTCATAGCGGTGACGATGGCGTTCGTAGATGACCTCCTCGCCATAGGCCTTGAAGGCCATGGAATCGGGAGCTACCTTGCAGGGATAAGCGCCAAGGCGCATGGTACCGCCCTTGTCCTCGACGTCTTCCTGCTCGGGCATCAGGTCGATAACGGGGAACTCGGCGTTCTCGTCGAACTCCGCCGACGTCGCGCCCGGCATACCCGCCACATCGCGCGCGAACTCGCATACCGCCGCCTGCATGCCCAGGCAAATGCCCAAAAACGGCACGTCATGCGTGCGGGCGTAACGTACCGCGCAGATCTTACCCTCGAAGGCGCGCTGGCCGAAGCCGCCGGGTACCAGGATGCCGTCCATACTCCCCAGCACCTCTTCAACGTTGTCGTCGTTCAGCTCTTCGCCGTCAATCAGATGCACGTTGACCTCGGTGTTATCGTGAACGCCCGCGTGGTGCAGCGCCTCGATGACCGACAGGTAGGCATCGGGCAAGCTGGTGTACTTGCCCACGATGGCCACGTCGCAGTCGTGCTCCACATGGGCGGCCGCATCCACGAACGAACGCAAGGGGGTCAGATCGATCTGACGCTCGGGAAGGCCCAGGCGCTCGAGCACCTTCACGTCGAAACGCTGGTCGTACAGGCCGAACGGCACCTCGTAGATGGAAGGGCTATCGGTGCATGCGAGCACCTCGTCGGGTCGCACGTCGCAGAACAGGGCGATCTTCTCGCGCACCTTGTCCGAGATCTCGTGATCGCTGCGGCATACGATGAAGTCGGGCTGCACACCAATCGAGCGTAGCTCCTTGACGGAGTGCTGGGTAGGCTTGGTCTTCACCTCGTGGGCTGCGGCGATGTAGGGAACCAGCGTGACGTGGACGAACAGAACCTCGCCGCGTTCCTTTTCCTTCCTGAACTGGCGCGCGGCCTCGATGAAGGGCTGGGACTCGATGTCGCCGATGGTGCCGCCGATCTCGGAGATCACGATGTCGGCGCCGGACTGGTCGGCGATGCGGCGCAGGCGCTCCTTGATGGCCTCGGTCACGTGCGGGATCACCTGCACGGTGCCGCCGAGGAAGTCGCCGCGTCGCTCGCGGGCGATGAGAGTCTTGTAAATGGAGCCCTGCGTGAAATTCGATTCACGGGAAAGGTTCTCGTCGATGAAACGCTCGTAATGCCCCAGGTCAAGGTCGCCTTCGTGGCCATCTTCGGTAACGAAGACCTCGCCATGCTGAAACGGGCTCATGGTACCCGGGTCCACATTGAGGTACGGGTCCATCTTCTGCATGGTCACCTTGTAGCCGCGAGCTTTCAGCAAATGCCCCAGGGAAGCGGCCGTGATGCCCTTGCCCAACGATGACACGACGCCGCCGGTTACGAAAATATGCTTGGCCATGATTCTCCTTCGCGCTTAGAAACCGGTGTATTTCCCCGCCGCCGATCGCGCTTGTCCCAGGCCGATACGCCTGCAGCACGCCAGCGGCAAACTCCAAACGTTGGCTTATTGTACGCGCCGAGCAACTTCTTCCCCAGTACTGCACTAGCCTTTTAACAGAGGGGAAACGAAACCGAAACGAGATGGAGGGCAAGAGCGACTTCGTCGGCTTTTCACGTCTGGATGGGCGCTTGGCTTCACGCGCACGCGCGCGAGCCTTATACTGGTTCGGTTAAACCTACCGTCATGGAAAGGGGTTGCGCCCATGCGCATCGGTTTCGATAACGATAAATACCTGGCTTTACAGGCTGAGCATATCCGCGAGAGGATCGGCCAGTTCGGCGGCAAGCTGTATCTGGAGTTCGGCGGCAAGCTGTTCGACGACTACCACGCCTCGCGCGTGCTGCCGGGATTCCAGCCCGACAGCAAGATCCGCATGCTGCAGCAGATGGCCGAGGACGTTGAGATCATCATCGCCATCAACGCCAACGATATCGAGAAGAGCAAAGTGCGCGGCGATCTGGGCATCACCTACGACGAGGACGTGTTGCGCCTGCTGGACATCTTCCGCTCCATGGGCTTCGCCACGGCCGGCGTGGTGATCACCCGCTTCGAGAATCAACCCAACGCGCTGGCCTTCCGCCATCGCCTGGACAGCCTGGGCGTCAAAAGTTACCTGCACTACCCCATCGCCGGATACCCTTACGACACCGCGCGCATCGTTTCGTCGGAGGGCTACGGCAAAAACGAGTTCGTCGAGACCACGCACCCCTTGGTGGTTGTCACCGCCCCCGGCCCCGGCTCGGGCAAGATGGCCACGTGCCTCTCCCAGCTCTACCATGAGCATGAGCGCGGCATCGAAGCGGGCTATGCGAAGTACGAGACCTTCCCTATTTGGAACCTTCCGCTCAAGCACCCGGTGAACGTGGCGTACGAGGCCGCAACCGTCGACTTGGACGACGCCAACACCATCGACCCCTTCCATCTTGAGGCGTACGGCGAAACCACCGTCAACTACAACCGCGACGTTGAGATCTTCCCGGTGCTCAAGGCCATGATGGAACGCATCCTGGGAACCAGCCCCTACCAGTCCCCTACTGACATGGGCGTGAACATGGCGGGCATGGCCATTGTTGACGATGACGCTGTGCGCGAGGCCGCCAAGATGGAGATCGTGCGCCGCTACTTCCAGGCCGCGGTCGACGAACGCCGTACCGGCTTGCATCACGAGTACGTTGAGCACCTTGAGCTGCTGATGAACCAGGTGGGCGTGGACACGAACTTCTCCCCCGCGCGTTCTGCCGCTTTGCTGAAGGCCGAGGCGACCGGCGCTCCGGCTGGCGCGATGGTGCTGCCCGACGGCCGCGTGGTCACGGGCAAGACGTCCGATTTGCTGGGCGCGGCATCCTCGCTGCTAATGAACGGGCTCAAGGGCGTGGCGGGCGTCGACGAGGATCTGTTCGTTATCTCCGATGAGGTCATCGAGCCCATCTGCGATTTGAAGACCTCCACGCTGCACGCGAAGAACCCGCGCCTGCATTCCGACGAGACGCTGCTGGCGCTTTCCGTTTCGAGCGCCACCGATCCGGTTGCCAAGCAGCTGGTGGATGCAGCCGATCAGCTGCGCGGCTGCGATGCGTTCTTCAGCGTGATCTTGAGCCCCACCGATGAAAAGCTCTACCGCACGCTCGGCATCAACATCTGCTGCGAGCCGAAATACGAGCAGCGCAGGTACTTCCACAAGTAGGACTGAGCTACATATTTGCTTGGCATGTAAGCGCCAGGCCATCGACGCCCCGCGAGATTGCTCGCGGGGCGTTTTGTTTGGGCAGACGTTCGAGTGCAATGAAACGCTTCCGGATATGGGCACGCTCGAGGGCTTTTGCGTACCACATGTGGCGCAAATGATTCGGGATGATCGTGTCCCGAAATCGCGCTTTACCTGGGGTATATCGGTCTTTCCTCTTGTCTTCTACAGCTCATCGGTTTTTCCTATTTGCCCCAGATGAAATACCGAATCTGCCACAAATGCACTTATAACGGGCTCTAGAGGCCATCACAGGGCAAGCAAATGGGCGAAGGGGCGCGGCACCAATAACCCGTTAACCGAGAGGACGCGGAACTGCAGAAGCGCAAGATATGACGAGGAGGCAATGAGGGGGGGCAGCAAAACAGACTGCACGTATGCCACACCGACTAGATTCAGCAATGTTGGTCGCTCAGGCAGCGAACAAGCAATCGGCGGCAGAGAGAAACCAGACGACCCCATTCACCAAACTCGCTCAAAAACACGCCTGAAAGGCGCGACAACAGCGCACGGCAACGCAAACAGAAAGAGAAGCCAACAAGGACCTAACGTCAAGCCATGAACGTACCAAGCCGGACATCAGAAGCATTGGCCAAACAGTCGAACAGTCGCAACTCCACCCAAAAACAAACGTGCCCTGCGCCGTTCAAGGGCGCAGGGCACGTTAAGAAACTAAGGATTCGGAATGCGCCTTAAGAATGCCGCCCTATCGACGACAGGACAACCTACCTGCCAAGCTTTCCGCCGATTTTGCGAACGATGGTGTTGACGAAAGCAGCCTCAGGCACATTGAGCTTGCAAGCCGGAACGAACGTGACCGCCAAAGCAACCAGACCACCCATCACGACATAGGCCAAAGCCTGCACGATGGAACCGGACAGCGGGGAGACCAGCGTCTGCAGCAACCAGAGCACCACACCACCGGCAGCGGCGCCAGCACCGCCGAACAGCACGGCGGTGGCCAAGGCGCGCGCCACGGAGCGCAAACCGAACGGCCCGAGCGTACGTCGCAGATACCCGAACAGGCACACGTCCAAAACCAAATAGAACAGCGCCTCGGCAACGGCGATGGAGCTGATGGGCATAACGTCGGCATGGCTGGCAGCGAACATGGTCAGCCCGATCTGCACACCGCCCGCAACGAAATTGAAGCCCGCGAACACGCCCATACGACGAAGGCTGGAAAAGGTCTTCTGCAAATAGGTGTTAACGCCATACAGCGGCAGCGCAACAGCCCAGACGGCAAGATACGTGGCAATAGCGGAAACGTTCTCCATGGTGAAGGCGCCGGCATGATAGAGAGTGACCAGCGGCATGCTGAACACGGCCAGATACATGGCAAACGGAATCATGAAGAACAAAATCTGATTGGTGCCCGACACGATGCCGCGCTTCACGCCTTCCATATTCCCTTCCGCCTGCATATCAGAAAGCTCGGTGAACATAGCGGTGGTGATGGGCACAGCCAAGAACGAATACGGCAGCGTGAACCACAAGCGCGCATACGCCAGAATGGAAGGACCGTTGTCGGCGAAGTTGTACGAAGCGGCGTTTTGCACCGACACGATGGCGAATGAGCACAGCATAACGAGCACCGCAGGAACGCCGATGCCCAACGTCTCACGAAGCGCTGGGTCACGCAGATTCACGCGCGGGCGGATGCGAATGCCGTTGCGTTTGAGCGCGGGCAGCTGGATTGCCATCTGGATGAACACGCCGGCAGGATTGCCGATGGCAATGATATACAGCGCAAGTTCCGGGTCGTGGGGTGCCACGAACGAGTATGCCAGGAACGTAACGATGACGATGAGGTTGTTCGCCACTGGAGCGATGGAAGACCACAGGTAGTCGCGGCTGGCGTTAAGCAGGCCCGACACGATAGCCGAACACCCGTAAAACACGATTTGTATCGCGAAGAACTGGAAGAAGAATACCGATGTGGCCATCTGCGACTGATCGGAGTAGAAGCTTTGCGTGTAGATGACCGCCGATGGGAACAGCATGCACAGAAGCGATACCGCACCGAGCAGCAAAACCACCAGAGTGAGCAGGTTGGAAGCGTACTCGTTGCCCGCACGCTGCCCCAGCTTCTTCTTCACCGACACGTATACCGGCAAAAACGCGGTGACGATCATGCCGCCGCACACCAACTCGTAGAGCTGATTGGGAAGGTTGTTGGCCACCTGGTACGAACTTGACAGCAACGTGGAACCGAGCGCGAAGGCCATGGCCCACGTGCGTGCGAAACCGGTGAAGCGCGAGATGATAGTGCAAATGCTGATGAGCGCCGCAGACCCGCCGATGGCAGCAGTGGAGCCTTGTTCGGAGACGGCTTCCTGCGAAGCGGGGGAATCACCGGGTTTGCGATGAGCACCATGCGGCGCGTTCTGAGTTTGCGGGGAAGCGGCCGAAGCCGCGAGATCGGCAGAACGAGTGTGTCGAGCTCGTGCGAGCTTGTCGGACATGAAAATGCGCTTTCTCGTGATGGTATGATTGCTCATCATAGCAAACACGGAAAGAGGCCCCGCATGCACATCCTCATCGTGCGTAATAATTCCAACTCGCAGGCGATCGACGCATCGTTGCTGCTGGTAACGTACCTGGCCACACAGGGAATCGACTACACCGTGGTGGACTCCTCGAAGCTTGCCTCCCCCCTGGCGGCCCCCGAGCTTTCCGAGCTGTTCGACCATGGCGTGGACATGGCGGTGGCCCTAGGCGGGGATGGCACCATCTTGCGCACGGCGCGTCAGGTGGGCTTTCATGGCACACCGATTCTGGGCATCAATTACGGGCGCCTAGGCTTTTTGGCGAACCCGAACGAGTCGGGCGTGATGGAACCGCTGGTTGCGGCGCTTTCAGGTGACGCAACCCACGAAGTGCGCACCAACCTGGATATCCGAGTCGTCTGCGAAGGCGAAGCAGACCCCTTCGCAGACGACGGAGCCGGCGAGGAGCCCGACGAGCCCCGCGAGTTCTTCGCCCTGAACGAGGTTGCCGTCACCCGCGGTGCAAACGGGCGCATCATCGATTTCGGCCTGGGAGTTTCAGGGTCGCATTTAGCGAACATGCGCGGCGACGGCTTGGTAGTGGCAAGCGCAACAGGCTCCACGGCCTATGCGCTGTCGGCAGGCGGACCGCTGGTGGCACCTGGTTTCACAGGCCTGGTTGCTGTGCCCATCGCCCCGCATACGCTGCACTCCCGCGCGGTGGTGACGGCGCCTTCCGATGTGGTGGAGATGGACCTGTCCGAAAACCAGGATGATCGCGATGCCACCCTGTTCATAGATGGCGAGCTGGTGGAGCTTGACCGCCCCCTTCGACGCCTGTACGTACGCCGAGGCGACGTGCCCACCACCCTGCTGCGCTATAAGGACGAAGGGTTTTACAACCACGCGGCGAAGGTGTTCTTCTAGCTCGCAAGCAATCGGCCAAAACCACGCAAGGCTCGCAAGCCGTGATCCGGCTTGCGAGCCTTTTTGCAATAGCAGGTGCGAACACCCTTTCCGAACGGATTCGGCGCAACGCACCGAGAGCCATATCCAGCCCAGCGGCATTCACCAAACAAGAAGACCGTCAGTCTGCCTTAATCCCTTAGAGCTCCACCCGCTCGAAGAATTCCTTGCCGACACCGCATACGGGGCAAACGAAGTCATCAGGCAGCTCATCGACGTACTCCATATGCCCGCAGATGGTGCAACGCCAGGCAACCTTAGGCTGCTCAGAGACGCTCAATTCAGCGGGCGCGACGGCAGGTTGTTCTTCACCCAGATAGCTGGAAGCCTTCGGAGGGGTTTTGCCGCCCTTGACCTGATGATAGAACGCATACGTCATAGGAGCAGCCGCATCGGCGACCGCGGCGCATTCCTCAACCTCCCCCACGAACAGGACATGCGTACCCAGGTCGAGCTCCGAAACCACCTTCGCGGAGAACCAAGCGCAGTATTGCTCGGCCACATAGGGCAAGCCGGATTCATCACGGGCGCTTGCGTGCTGCGCGAATTTATCAAGCTCAGTGGACGTATGGAAACCGAACGTGCCGATCAGCTGCATATCCGCCTGCTCGGACAAACAGGATGCCGTGAAACGACCAGCTTGACGCACTGCCGCCGTGGTGGCGTTTTCCTTGTTCAGCGCCACGCTGACCTGCAAGGGAGACGAAGTGACCTGAGCAAACGTATTGGCAACGCACCCGTAGTCCTTGTTATCGAAGCGCGTGCCGATAACATACATACCGTAGCTAAGCGAATGGAACGCCTTCTTGTCGAACATAGGAGCCTCCTTGCTCTTACCTTTAATAAGGTGTAGTTATTGATACCGCTTCCTATTAATGATAGCTTATCACGTTCGTAACAACGATTCGAAGGGCAAAGTGGGAAAGGTGTCCGCTGTAAGCAAATGCAGCTCACCGTCACATCCCATTCGACTATACGCCGAGCATCGCCCCCTATTACACCGCGAAAGCGAAGCGTTACCGATATGCTGCATTACCGCAACGGGCCCGAAACGCAGGAAGACCCGCTTTCGCGGGCCTCCCTGTTGCTTTTTGTGCAGTGCTATTTGTGCTTAACGCTGTAGTGCTATTCGGCAGCGGTCTCGGCAGCAGCCTCAACCTCGGCCTCTGCGGGAGCCTCGACGGCCTCGGCAGCGGCGGTAGCGGCCTCGATCTCGGCAGCCTTCTCAGCCTCGGCAGCAGCCTTCTTGGCGAACTCCTCGGCACGCTTGGCCTTAGCGGCGGCCTTAGCCTCGCGCTCGGCCTTCTTGGCGGCCTCGATCTCGGCGGCCTTAGCGGCGCGCTCGGCCTTCTTGGCGGCCTCGCGAGCAGCCACCTGCTCCTTGGCGGAACCGAACTTGTCGGCGAAGCGCTGGACGCGTCCGCCGGTGTCGACGAAGCGCTGCTGGCCAGTGTAGAACGGGTGGCACACGTTGCAGATGTCGACCTTCAGCTCGGACTTCGTCGAGCGGGTGGTGAAGGTGTTGCCGCAGCTGCACTTGACGGTGCACTCCACGTACTCCGGATGGATTCCTTGTTTCATAGTCTGGTACTCCTTTTACCGTGCCTTGGTTTCCGACCAAGGCGGAAGACAAGCCTTTGCATTATAGCACGGAAAACGCCACGCACGATGACGTTCGCGCGTGGCGTTCACATGTTTTCCGCGAAAGGGGCTCCGAGAAGGAAATTCCCTGGCAACGGCATAACACAGCCGCCGGCTCGGGCTTCCCCAGCCCCGGCTACGATCGGCTTTTCGCCTATTCGGCCTTCTCTGCCTCGGGCTGCTCGTCGGAAATGGTGATGTCGGCGTGCTCGAGCAGCCAGCGATTGGCCTTCAGACGACCTGCGGTCTCGCGCAGCACGAACGCCTGGCCGTTGCCCTCCATCTGGCGACGCGCCGTGGTGGGATCGGCGGGGTTCATGGCGCGGCAGGCTGCCATGATGTCCTCGTCGTCGAGCGTCATCTTCTCGTGACGGAACAGCGCATCAAGCGCATAGCCCTGCACGAGCATTTGGCGCGCCTGGATCATGAGCATCATGCTGAACTGCTGGATGCCGCCCTGCATGGCCACGAACTCGTCGAACTGCAGGCCCTGCTGGGCAACCGAACCCTTGACGTTCTGCATGAGCGTGTCACGCATGGATTCGTAAACCTCGTCATCGATCTTGCCCTCGAAACGGCGGGCCAGCTCATCGGCGACCATGGTCAGCTGCATTTCGCGGTACTGCGCCTGCTGCTGGGCAAGCAAGGCCTCGCGAATGGAGGCTCGCAGCGCTTCCGCATTGTTCAGCATCGGGATGTTCTGCTCAACCCACTCGTCGGTCAGCTCGGGGATCTTCTTGCACTGGCACTCCAGGACGGTGACGGTGCACTCGATAGGATCGGTCCCCTCTTCGGCGTCCGGGATATCGAAGCTGAAGGACTTGCTGTCGCCCTCGGTCATGCCGAGAAGGTTCTTCTCGAAGCCCTCGGGCAGCAGGTTCATGCCCATGATGTACGTACGGCCGTCCGTGGACAGGTTCTTGTGGGGCTTGCCGCCCTGCGTTGCCTCCACCTTGATGCGCGCGGCATCGTTTTCGCCGAGCGGATGGGGATCGCAACGCACATACGAAGCATAGCTTTCGAGCACCATGCGCAGCTGCTCGTCGACCATGGCCTCGTCGAACTTGAACGCCGGCACGGTGATGGAAACCGGCTCGTAGCTGGTCAGCTCGTAATCGGGCTTGGGCGTGACGATCAGCTGGAACTCGAACGGCTCGCCGCGCTTGATCATCTGGTTGATAACCGGCTTGGGCGGAAACGCCGGGCACAGATTTCGCTTGTCGACGGCGAACGGCACAAGGTAATCGACGGCGAGCTGCTGCGAGACCGCGTCGAGGTTCACGATGCCCAGCTCTTCCTCGGCAACCTGTGCGGGCGTCTGGGTCGGACCGACCTGCAAGCCCATGTTCGCCAGGAACGAGTGATGAGCGACGTTGAACGCCTGGGCGACCTCTGCCGTGGCGGCAACGGCGGTCAGCTCGATGGTGCCGTCGGGATTCTTCTTTTCGGTAACCTTCATTGGGTGTCCCCTTCTTGTTTGAAACAAAGCGGTACGGCCTATTTTAACGCAAATCACGCAGACGCAATGGACGGCTCAAAAGGGGGACGGAAAGACGCAGATGCGCCACCAGACCCCCCTCCATTGCAGCAAGATCCCTTCTGCTTTTCGACTTCTTCTAGCAGCCGCGCGCAAGCCCTGCAAGATCGCGCGAAGGCGATTCTGCACGTGACCGGATAGCGAAATCGGCTGCTGCGGGCCTTACTCGTTGGACTTCAGGCTTTCCACCATGTCGATGCGGCGCAGCTTGCCGCGCATGGCAAGGGCCACGATGCCCGAGAACACCATGGTCAGGGCGAACGCGATGACGAAGCTTGCCGCATGGATGTCACGGCCGAACATGACCTGATCGACCTCGGCGGTGGTGATGACGAAACCCTCCATGAAGATGCCGAGCACCAAGCCGATCGCGGCGCCGATGATCGACAGCAGGATGGTTTCGCGGAAGATGTACGCATCCACCTCGCGCGACGTGAAGCCGAGCACCTTGAGCGTGGCGATCTCCCGCGCGCGCTCGGTGATGTTGATGTTCGTGAGGTTGTACAGCACCACGAACGCCAGCAGCGCCGCGGCCACCACGAGCACCACCACCACGCTGTCGACCGACTTGAGCATGGTACGATAGCTGTTGATGGTCTCATCGCTGTAGGTGACGGTCTTCACGCCGTCCATGGAAAGCAGCTGATCGGAGAACGCATCACGGTCGACGCCGTCCCCAAGATCGACGTAGACGGTGGCGAAATCGGCCGGCTTGCCCATAGCCTGCTCATACACGTCGGCGGTGACGTAAGCGTACTGCGCCACGTAGTTCTCCATGATGCCGGCGACGGTCACCGTGTGCCCATCCCCCACCAGGTTGCCGATGTCGTCCTCGTCGTAGAGCGTCAGGGTGTCGCCAACGGAAACCCCCAGCTGGCTGGCAAGCTTCTCGCTGATGATGGCGCCGCTCCCGTCGAGCGTGAGGGCCTGGCCCCCGACGCGCTCGCGCATCTGCACGAAGC
>CALEWN010000205.1 GCA_937925385.1 uncultured Senegalimassilia sp. | reverse complement strand
GAGCAGGTAATACGGCGCCTGCGTCAGCGCCACCAGGTTCGCCGCGCCCTTCTTGAACTGCGTGTCGGCACCCGATGCGACCATCTCGTTGTACGCCGCCAGCGTCTCGGCGCACGCCGCGCCGTCCACGCCCAGCTGCGCCGCTGCGGCCTCGACGGTGTTGCCCTTGGCGAACATGCCCTGCTCCAGGCCCATAGCAACCTTCTCCTTGAGCTTATCGGTCAAGCCGTCGACCATTGCCTGGTCGTACACGGCGAAGAACCGCTGGTCATCGAAGTGCGCCACCTGATAATAGATGTCGTGCGTCTGGCCGCCTTCATTCACGAAACGCTTGCCCTTCGAATCGACCCACAGCGCCTTGGCGCTGATCAACTTGGATTGGCCAGGCTCGACCGGGCACGCCAGAATGCCGTTCGTGCCGCCGTGACCCGTGTAAGCCGCGCCGATGTCCAATCCCATCTGCAGGCCGGAGCCGTCAAGGCCGACGCCCACTTCCGTGTAAACACCCACGTAATCGGGGCAATATTTCGCAATCATCTCGGGATTGCGGCAGAAACCGCCCGACGCGATGATGACGGCCTTGGCGTTGTAGATAACTTCCTTGCCCGCCTTTTCGGCGCGCACGCCCACAACGCGGCCCGTAGACTCGTCCACGATCAGCGCGGTTGCATCGGTGTCGAAATGGAAGTCCACGCCTTGCTCCTCGGCCAGCTGCGTCACTGCCTTCAGCGCGTCATCGGCGTTGTTCTTGCACATGTGCCCGCGCTTGACCTTGTCCTTGCCGTTGCCCTTGATCTCGTCCTTGAACGGGACCTTCAGATCCTCGCGCAGCCAGTCGATCGTCTCGCCGGAGTGATCGGCCATGAAGCGGTTCATGGCCAAGTCGACCTTGTCGGCGTTGCGCGTGAGCAGATAGTTGTAGTAGTCATCCGGCGTGTCGTCGATACCGAGCTCCTTTTGCTGCACCGTGCCCGAGCCGTAGAACGTGCCAAGTGCCAGAGAGCTGGAACCGCCCTGCCAGCCGAGCTTCTCGATGCACACCGTCTTCGCGCCGTTTTCGGCGGCGAAGACGGCCGAGGTGGTCCCGGAACCGCCTGAACCGACGACCACTACGTCGTAGGTGTACTGCGTTGCGCCCTTCGAGCAGCCGGTCAGGTTGCCAAGCGCGATGGTTGCCAGCCCCAGGCCCGCAAGGCCGACGAACTGGCGGCGGCTCAGGCCGCGACGTGCGTCAAGCGTCATATCGTTCGTAGTCATTCCGCTCCCCCCTAGCTCTGCTTCGCGCTCATGTAGTCGCTGTACGACATCCAGCCATCGGGCACCTCGGCCTCGGCATGGCACTGCGTGCAGTACATCACGGACTCGGAATGCGCCTTATGGCATTCGCCGCAGTCGATATCGCCATGCTGCTGCACATGCGGATTGAACGCCATATCGCTGGTGGATTCGGTGAGCTCGTCGCGCGTCATGTTGTGGCACGACTCGTTCAAGCAGAAACTCTCGTTGTATTGGAACGTATTCTCGGCAACGGGGTCGGTGAAGTCGCCGGACACCCACGCGGTGGCCTCGGCGACCTGGTCGTCGAGCTTCGCCTCATGGCAATCCAAGCACACCTTGCCCTGCTTCGCGTGAACCGCCGACAGCATCGACGAGTTACCGGATTCATACGTTTCCACGTAGCGGTCCATCGGCTTGTGACAAATCGCGTTGCAGAAGCTCGGCTGCTGATGCCATACCCAAAAGCCCGCACCCGCAAGCGCGATCACGACAATCGCGACAACCGTGACGATGAGTCCCTTGCGCCCTTTTTGGGCGTTTCCGGAGACATCCGTTTTGCTCATGGCCCTTCCTCTCCCTCGTGAAACCATGCAAGATCCTCGCGCATCCTTGCGGAGGACATGACGAAGGATAGGCTGGGGACAAAGCGACCAGCAGACACGAAACAGGGTGGTTTACCAGGCAATTTCGAAAACGGGTGGGCAAACGGGTGGGCAAAACGGGCGCCATTCCGGGAACAGAACATCCCGAGCGCTTCCCGACATCTGGGAATCGGTCACTTCAGGGAGTGGGGTTAAGCGCCAAGAAACGCCGCGAGAGAACACAGCGTCCCTCGAGTCGCAACCCGCACGGACGCCACACCCCCGACGCGAGCCCGGACACTTAGGGCTACGCCCCCGAAGCATCTGGGTTCGCGTTCGCATTACGCTAGCGCGACCTCTCGGGTTGCGATGCGGGCGGTCAGCGCGGGAGTGTGGGACACCAGCAGCATGCCGGCGTTTTCGCGGGCGGCGTAATCGAGCAGCACGTGCCAGATGTGCGCCTGGGTGACCGCGTCGAGCATGGTGGACACCTCGTCGCAAATCAGGTAGCGCGGGCGCGTGGCCAGCGCGCGGGCGATGCAGAAGCGCTGCAGCTCGCCGCCGGACAGCTCGTGGGGGTAGCGCTGCAGCCATTCGTCGCGGATGCCCAGGTCGTCAAGCAGCTGCTGCGGCACCTCGCCCGCCTCCGCCAGCGTCTTGCGCATGCGCAGGCGCGGGTCGACCGCCTGCTCGGGATGCTGCTGGATCAGCTGCACCGGGCACACGCCGCGACGCGGAAGCGGCTGCCCATCCACCAATACCTGACCGGTTTGCGGGCGCTCAAACCCGGCAAGCACGCGGCACAGCGTGGTTTTGCCAAACCCCGAGGGCGCCTGCAGTGCCACACGCTCGCCAGGTTCAACCTGCAGGTTGAACCCGCTGTACAGTGGTTTTGCGCCCGGATACCCGAACGTGATGTCTCTGGCCTCTAGCACGCGCCACCATCCTTCCCGTCGAAGCCGCCTTCGCTCGCCTGCTCCTGCCCCTTCCCGCCAGCACCTTCGCCCACGGCGAAATCGTGCTCGGGGAGGGCATACCACAGCTGGCGGGTGAACGGATGGCGCAAGAGGCCGGGGTCGGCGAAGCTCGCCGTCGCCGTCTCCTCCACCACGGTGCCGTCCTTGAACACCGCCACGCGATCGGCCACGCGCAGGGCCAGCTCGATATCGTGCGTGATCAGCAGCACGCCGTTGCCCTCGTTGGCGAAGGCGCGAAAGTCGTCGAGCGCACGAACCGCCAGATCAAGGTCAAGACCGGGCGTAGGCTCGTCGGCCACGATCACGCGCGGCGAATCCATGAGCGCGCAGCACAGCAGCACGCGGCGCGCCATACCGCCCGACAGCTCGTGCGGGTACAGACGCGCAACCTCGGGACCAAGCCCATAGCGCTCGAACAACTGCGCGCGACGCGTTTTGCGCTCGGCCTTCGACAGGTCGTTCGCAAAACCCTCGACCTGCTTGCCCACGCGCATCATGGGGTCCAGGTGGCTCACGCTTTGCGGCACGAGCGACAGCCCGTGCCCGCGCAGCGCGCGCAAACCCGCCGCGTCCATGCGCTCGCCGTCGAACCAGATGCGCCCCGTCACCGTGGCGTTGGGCTCGAACAGCCCCAAAACCGCATCGGCCAGAAGCGTCTTGCCCGAGCCCGACGCGCCCACCACGGCCACGATCTCGCCCGCGTGCACGCCGATGCTCAGCTCGTGAAGCACCTGCACATCGTGCTGTTTCGCCTTGAAATACGGCGCGTCCTCGTCGTACATGCGGAAGCTCACGCTCAGGTCCTCCACCTGCAGCAGGTGATGCCCGCCGCCATGGCTCGACGTGGCCGCATGCGTATGATGATGGTGCAGCTGCGCACCCTCGTGCGCGGTGCGCTCGTGCGCCAGCTCGGCGGCCCTGCCAGCCGACGACGCCTCCATGGGCGCACCGCCGTTCGTCTTCGTCATCATCTTCCCTACCTACTTTTGCGCGGTATGCGGGTCGACCAGCTTGCGCAGGTTCTGCCCGGCCACGTCGAACAACAGCACCGTCGCCATGAGCGCCAGGCCGGGGAACACCGCCAGCCACCAGGCGCCCGTGGACAGATAGCTCATCGATTCGCTCAAGATCACGCCGATGGCCGGCTGCTCGGGCGGCAGGCCGAAGCCCAGGAACGTGATAGACGCCTCATGCAAAATGGCGTGCGGGAACAGCAGGATCAAACCCACCACGAACTGCGGCAGCACATACGGCACCATATGGCGAAGCGCGATGCGCGCCGGGCTTTGCCCCAGCTTGCGCGCGACTTCCACAAACTTCGATTGACGGCATTGCAGCACCTCGGCGCGCACCACGCGGGCAAGGCTGGGCCAGTGCGTCACGGCAACGCCGATGGTCACGCCCCAAAAGCCCTTCCCCAGCGCGAACGAGATGAGCACCAAAAGCACGATGTGCGGAACGCCCATCATCAGGTCGATCATCCAGCTGACCACGGCATCCACGCGCTTGCCGCCGAGCGCAGCGGCGCAGCCGAGGATCAACGCAATCACCGACGACACGGTGGCCGCCAGCAAACCCACCAGCACGCTGGTCGAAAGGCCGGCCAGCGTGCGCGCCAGCATGTCGCGGCCCATCCAGTCGGTGCCGAAGGGGTGCTCGACCGAAGGCGCCAGGTTCTTCGCGGTGAAATCCGTGACCGTTGCCTGGCCATACAGCGCGATGCCTGCCGCAACCACGACCAGCAGCGCAAAAGCCGCCAAAACGCACGCCGCCAGCGTGGCCGTGCGGTTGCCTGCCCTGCGCTGCGCAGGGGCATGGAGCACGTTTTCCATTACGCCCTCCCTTCACTCACGCGCATGCGCGGGTCCAAGACACCGTACAGGATGTTCGCCAGCAGGTTGCCGCCGAACACCAACGCCGCGCTGACCAAGGCGATTCCGGCCAGAAGCGCCACATCGCCGCCCAGGCCGGCGGTAACGGCCGCCTGCCCCAGGCCCGGATACGAGAACACCTGCTCGACCAGTACCGATCCGCCGAAGATCTCGGAGATGAACGCGCACTGCAGCGTGACCGCCGGCAGCGCCACGTTGCGTAGGCAATGGTGCAAAACCACGCTCAGGTCGGATTCGCCGCGGGCGCGCGCGAAGCGCACATAATCGCTTTCCAGCACGTCCACCACCTTCTCACGCGTGTGCAGCGCGATGTTGGCCACGCCCGTCACCGAAAGCGTGAGCGCGGGAAGCACCAGATGGTGCGCCGCGTCGGCAAGCGTCACGTCGGCCGCCGACACGCCGATGGGCACGGAGAACCCGATGGGAAACCACCCCAGCTGCACGGCGAAGATCATGAGGATAAGCAAACCCAGCCAAAACGTTGGCGTGGACGCCAGCAGAAAGCAGTAGCCGCGCACCACGCGGTCGACCGCCCCGCCGCGGCGCGCGCCGGCAACGACGCCCAGCACGAAACCTAGCACGCCGCTGACCAGCCACGCGATGCCCATGAGCGCCAGCGAGTTGGCCGCGCGGTGCGCGATAACCTCGGACACGGGCGCGTTGAACCTGAGCGACGTTCCCATATCGCCGTGCAAAAGCGCGCCCGCCCAGTTGGCGAACCGCTCCCAAAACGGCACGTCGCCGCCCCAATAGCTGGCCAGCTGCGCGCGCTTGGCCTCCGACATGTTCACATATGCGGCCTGCCCCACGTTGGCCTGAACAGGGTCGATGGGCGAGGCGCTCACCAGCGCGAACACCACCAGCCCCACCGCCAACATGAGCAGCACGAACCGCACGATATGTCGAGCAAGATACTTCGTCATACCTACTAATGTCCCAAATCTCGAAATCTTCCCCGGAAGCCCTTCGACTTCCAAGCTCAAAACCTCTTCAATCGCCGAAGGAGCCTGTTCGCAACCGCCTTCGAGCAGGCGAACGCGCCGCCCCAAGCCAAGCCGCTAGAACCGCAAAAGCGGGGCAAGCCCTACGGCAAGCCCCGCCCCTACCGGCGAACAGGGGACGGAGGTGCGTTCGCACGCCCCGCCCCCGCGGCGTTCAGCCGGTTGCTACCAGCTCCACTTGTCGACGTTGTTCACGATCGACCAGCCGTGACCATGCGGATGCGGCTTCTGCTCGGCAACCTTCAAGCCCTCGGCCACGAAGTACAGGTGATCGACGTTGGCGAACCACACCCACGTGGCATCGCCCTGCGGCGCCGGACCGTTTTCGCCGTCCCACATGGCCAGCTTCCATTCGTCATACGAATCGGCGACCACGGGGTTGGCCAGTGCGGCGTTCAGGTGCGCGTCGACCGCGGCGTTCTCGTAGCAGGAGTAATTGCCGTTGCCCGTGGAGTAGTTCAGGTTGTACACCTCGATCGGGCTGTTGGAGCCCCAACCCCACACGACCGGGTCGCTGAACTGATGCTGGTAGATATCATCCCAGCTTGCGCCCTTTGGCGTCACCTTGATGCCCAGCTCGTTCATCTGGTTGGCGAACTCCATGGCGATGGCCTGGCGCACCGAATCGGAGGACGAATAGTACAGGTCGAACGCGGCCGTCACGCCGTCCTTGGCGCGCACGCCGTCGGCGCCGGCTACCCAGCCCGCCTCGTCGAGCAGGGCCTTTGCGCGAGCAAGATCTTCCTCGCACTTCATGGCCTCGGACGACCAGGGCATATTGTCGCCCACGCTGTAGGCGATCTGGCCGTAGCCGTTCAGCACGTTGTCGATGAGCGTCTGACGCTTCACACCGTAGTTGATGGCGCGGCGCAGCGCCAGGTCCTGCGTCACCGCGTTGCCGGCGGGATACTCATCGCCCGTCTGCTTCTTGGTGGCGCCCGGCGCGATGGTGGGCAGGGAGATGCCGCGAGAATCGACGGAAGCGCAGTTCAGCAGGTCGTAACCCTTCGGCTGCTGGTCGGCGAAGGTGGCCGTCGTGAACGCGACGTCCACCTGGCCGGAACGGGTGGCCGCCAGGCTGGCGTCCTCCTCCATGAACACCACCACGACGCGCTCGATCTTCGGCGCCTCGCCATAGTAGTCGGGGTTGGCCTTCAGGATGACCTGCTGGCCGCGATCCCATTGCTCGAGCATGTAACGGCCGCTGCCCACCGGGTTGCTGCCGTAATCGGCATCATGGCCGCCATCAGGCACGATGCCGATAACCGCCAGCGTGTACAGCAGCGCGTTGAACGGCTTGTTCAGATGAACCTCGCAGGTCTCGTCGTCGACGGCGACGGCCTTGTCGACCATGGTCAGGTCGCACTCGCTGGCCTCGTTGCTGGCAACGCCGTTGATGGTATACGCCACGTCATGGGCGGTAACCGGCTTGCCGTTGGTGAACTTGGCATCGGTGCGGATGGCGAACGTCCAGGTCAGGCCATCGTCGCTGCACGTGTACGCCGTTGCAAGGTCGTTCTCGAAGCCCATGTCGGCCTTCGTGGTCAGAAGCGTGGACTGGATGAGCGGCTCGTGCACATGCTCGCCGCAGCCCCAGGAGACGAACGGGTCGAAGCCGGCAGCAGGCTCGCTGCTCACCGGCATGGAGACGGTAACCTGAGATGCGTGCTCACCGCTAGCGGCGGAGCCGGAGCCCGCATTGGAGCCGCCGGCGCAGGCGCTCAGCACGCCGCCGAAGCCCACTGCGGCGGCGCTTACGCCCGCCACCTGCAAAAACGTACGCCTGGAGAAGGTCTTCATCAAGATATCCTTTCATCGACCAGGCGAAGGCGCGCGACGTCTGCGATTTCATTGCGCGCCTGCCTGGTGTTACGAGGTGAGATTCCGTAACACACTATAGCAGGCGCGCCCGCCGATTCGATGTTACGAATGTCAAATTCGTAACTCCTTCATGTGAACGGCTCGGGAACGCCGGTATCCGGTAGATTTGCGCGGTCGGCCCACCCGGCGAAACGTCCCACGGGGTGCCGCCGCAGGCAAAGCGCGCACGCCGGTCGCTTCGTCATCTGGCGAATATCGCGAATGCGCACCGGGGCGTTTGCGGTCGACGCTTGCGAAGCAGCCCAAACGGAGCCGCCACGTGCTATTCCCCGTCCGCCGTCGGCGCTTCGCCCGTCTCGATGATGTGCAGCAGCGCGGCCTCGTCCAGTACGGGGACGCCCAGCGCCACGGCCTTGTCGTACTTGCTGCCCGCCGCTTCGCCGGCAACCACGAAGCTGGTCTTCTTCGACACGCTGCCCGACACTTTCGCACCGCGGGCCTTCAGCGCCGCACCGGCCTCGTCGCGCTTCATGCCGCTTTGCGTCAGGCTGCCGGTCAGCACGAACGTCAGCCCCTCGAGCGTTTGCGGCAGCGCGTCGGCGGCCTGCGCGTCCACGTCGTCGGCCAGGCGCACGCCGTGCTTCGCCAATCGCTCGATAACCTGCACGTTGTCGGGCGTGCGCAGGAACAGGTATGTGGAGTGCGCGATCTTCGGGCCCACGCCGTCCACCGCCGCCAGCTGTTCCTCGGTAGCCGCCATCAGCGCGTCCATGCTCGGGAACGCGCGTGCCAGCGTTTCGGCCATGGTTTTGCCCACGTGACGCATGCCCAGGCCGAACAGCGGGCGGGCGAACGGGCGCGTGCGCGACTCGTCGATAGCCGCTACCAGCTTCTTCGCGATGGTCTGCCCCAGGCAGATCGGCTCGCCCTCCTTGTTCGTGCGGCCCGTCTGCAGCTGCGCCAGCTCAACCTCGTCGAGCGTGTAGTAATCCGCCACGTCGCTGACGCGGCCGGATTCCACCAGGCGGCGCACGATCTCCTCGCCCATGCCGTCGATGTCCATGGCACCGCGGCTAGCCCAATGCAGCAAGCGCTCAAGCGCCTGAGCAGGGCAATCAATGGAAATGCAGCGATAATCGGCCTCGCCGTCCTCGCGGACCACGGGGCTGCCGCAGCTCGGGCACTCCTTGGGCATGCTCCAGGGCTGCGCATCGTCCGGGCGCAAGCTGAACACGGGGCCCAGCACCTCGGGGATCACATCGCCGGCCTTGCGCACGATGACCGTGTCGCCCACGCGCACATCCTTGCGCAGCACCTCGTCCTCGTTGTGCAGCGTAGCGCGGGCAACGGTCGATCCCGCCACCAGCACCGGGTCCATCTCCGCCACCGGCGTCAGCTTGCCCGTGCGCCCCACCTGCACGGTGATGTCGCGCAAAAGCGTGGTCTTCTCCTCGGGCGGAAACTTGAACGCGATGGCCCAGCGCGGCGCGCGGGCGGTGTAACCCATGGCCTCCTGCTGCGCGAACGAGTTCACCTTCACCACCACGCCGTCGATGTCGTAAGGCAGCGCGTCTCGACGCTCTAGGCTTTTGCGGCAGAACTCGTGCACCTCTTCCACGCTATTCACCAGCGCGATGTCGGGATTTACGTGGAATCCCGCTTCGCCCAGCCACTTGAGCAGGTTCCACTGCGTTTCCGCCACCAGCTTGCGCTCATCGCCCACGGCGTATACGAACGTGGAAAGGTCGCGATGCGCCGTGATCTGCGGGTCCTTCTGGCGAAGGCTGCCGGCGGCGGCGTTGCGCGGGTTGGCGAACGGCTGCTTGCCATTGGCCTCGGCGGCGGCGTTGAGCGCCTCGAAGCTGGTTTTGGGCATGTAGCATTCGCCGCGAAGCTCGATGGCGGCATCGGCGTCGCGGACGCCGGACAGGGCGCCGTCGCGCAGACGCAGCGGCACGTCCTTCACCGTGCGCACGTTCACCGTGATGTCCTCGCCCGTGGTGCCGTCGCCGCGCGTTGCCGCGCGGATAAGGCGGCCGCCTTCGTAGGTGAACGCCACCGACGAGCCGTCGATTTTCAGCTCGCACACCAGTTCAGGGATGGTGCCGAAGAACTCCTTGACGCGCGCCAGCCATTCGTCAAGCTCCTCGGCGCCCATGGCGTCGTCGAGCGAATACATGCGGCGCTCGTGTTGGATGGGCGCGAACTGCTCGCCCACGTAGCCGCCCACGCGCTGCGTGGGGCTGGACGGGTCGATGAGCTCGGGATGCGCCGCCTCGAGCGCACGCAGCTCGTGCATCAGCGAGTCGAACGCGGCGTCGCTGATGGCGGGTGCGTCCTTGGCGTAGTACAGATAGCTGTTGTGCTCGATCTCGCGACGCAGCGCCTCGATGCGCGCGGCCGGATCGCCGGTCGCTTCCGCCAGCGCCTCCCCGCTTAGCAGGGATTGCTGCTCGACGACCTGGTCGTTCGCCTGGCTGGTTGCGGAATTGCCCACCTGGCCGCCCGCCTGCTCGCCCGCCAGGTCGCCCGCCTCGTCGCTCGGTCGCCCGTTCGCCCGATCGTTCATCTGGCCGTCCACCTGCTCATTCGCCATCTCAAGCCCTTTCGCTCGCCGCTTCGTTCGACACAACACCGCGCAACCGCACAATGCCCGCCGACAAGAAAGCCTCGGGCACATGCCCGAGGCCCATTTTTCCGTTGCGATTTTATCACGCGCGCACAGCGCCGACCGAAATCCGACGCAGCGCACACGCCTTTGCCCAACCATCAGCCAAAGCGTTACCAAACGAACGCGTCCTCGCCCGACGCACCGGCCAGCAGGATGATGGCCAGGAACACGCTGAGCATCTGAGGCATGACGAAGAACGCAATGCCGCACAGCACGTTCAGCACGCCGCTGAACAGGGCCCATCCCCACATCGGCACGCCCCAGCCGTGCGCCTTCACCGACGCGATTACCTCGAACACGCCGAACGCCACGAAGCACACGCCCACCAGCCACGGCACCACCGCGGAGAACGCAAGCGGATGCAGCAAGAAGATCAGACCTAGCAGCACGTCGATGATGGCGTAGGCAAGCTCCCAGCCGCTACGCGGCATGATATTGCGCAGCCTGATGTAGCTGATGATGTCAAACACGCCCGCCACCAGGAAAAACGCGCCCACCACGGCCGCAATGGTCACGATGGTCAACCCCGGTGCCACCAAGCAGAAGAAGCCGGCCGCCGCCAAGGCGACGCCCGCGAAGATCAATCCCCAATCGTGCTTGCTAGCGCTCATGATGCACCCCTTTCCCCGATAACCTTTCATGCGAGACGGGAACCCCGTCACTATCGCATCAGACGAGCTTTCCCGCCCTTATCGCGTTGGGTGGGTTTCCCCCACCCCCAACGTTTCCTTTATTGTACCCAAGGTCGCACGAGCGCGACGATCGGCAGGCAAATTGTAACGGGGTCGTATCTCGCGCCGACCGCAAAAGCCCACCTTGCACGCGAAGCGCCCCATTCCTACCCGAAATGGGGTACTTCCTCCGAGTTCTCCCATTCGCCCTATTGCACCGAAATTGCGCCGATGCCGCAATCGACGAGCGAATCATCAGGAATCGACACCCCGTGTTATCCGGCATGGCCTACCTATCGCGCACGATTCCGCTTCGCATGCAAGCACCCGCTGGGCGCACAGCCCGCTTCGCAAGCAAACGCCACTTTGCACGCAAACCCCGCCTAACGCGCAAAGCGCCCCGCTCCTGTTTGGAGCGGGGCGCCTTCGCCGAGTTCTCTCTTATCCGCCAACCTGCATCACTTCACCGCAAAGCAGGCGGTTTGCGTTCCCTAGAAGTTGAACATCGCCGTGGACAGGTAACGCTCGCCGGTATCGGGGAGCACCGCCACGATCAGTTTGCCCTTGTTCTCGGGGCGCTGCGCCAGCTTCGTTGCGGCGGCAACCGCGGCGCCGGAGGAGATTCCCACCAGCAGGCCATCCTTGCCCGCCAGCTCGCGACCGGCCTGGAACGCCTCCTCGTCGGTGATGGGCAGCACCTCGTCGTAGACCGACTGGTCCAGCGTGTCGGGCACGAAGCCCGCGCCGATGCCCTGGATCTTATGCGCGCCGCCATGGCCCTCGCTCAGCACCGGGGAGCCGGCGGGCTCCACGGCGACCACCTTGATGTCGGGGTTCTGCGACTTCAGATACTTGCCCGTGCCGGAAAGCGTGCCGCCGGTGCCCACGCCGGAGACCAGGATGTCCACCTTGCCATCGGTATCCGCCCAAATCTCGGGACCGGTGGTGCGCTCATGGACGGCGGGGTTCGCCGGATTCGTGAACTGGCTGGGAATGAACGAGTTCGGAATTTCCTCGGCCAGCTCGGACGCGCGGGCGATGGCGCCCTTCATGCCCTTGCTGCCGTCGGTTAGCACCAGCTCGGCGCCGTAGGCCTTCATGAGGTTGCGACGCTCGACCGACATGGTTTCCGGCATGGTGATGATGATGCGGTTACCGCGGGCGGCGGCCAGCGAGCACAGGCCGATGCCGGTGTTGCCGGAGGTCGGCTCGATGATGACGGTGTCGGCATCCAGCTTGCCCTCGGCCTCGGCCTGGTCGAGCATCGCCTTCGCGATACGGTCCTTCACCGAACCGGCGGGGTTGAACAGCTCCACCTTGCCCACGATGGTTGCCTCAAGGTTGTGATTCTTCTCGTAGTTGGACAGCTCCACCAACGGGGTGCCGCCGATCAACTCGGACACGCTCTTGTGGATGGTCATGATGTTCCTCTCTCGCTTGTCCGCCGTTGATTGCCACGTGCGGAACGCCGTTTTCATGCCTGTTATCCTACTATGTCTCTAGGCAATGTCAATATCTATTTCGAAATAATATCCCGTATTCCCGGTTGTTTGGTGGGTTATCTGGTTT
>CALEWN010000204.1 GCA_937925385.1 uncultured Senegalimassilia sp. | reverse complement strand
GGCTCGCCCATGAAGGAAACGGACATGAAGAGCCTGTTCGACTTGGAGTAGCGTGCAGGCATGAGACGGCCGGCGCGGGGCGATACGCTTCACGTCGGCCGTTTGATTTGACTGCTGTTCCGTTCTATTCGCTGCCGTTTGTCGCGCCGCGCCTCGGCTTGCGTTAGCGCTGTTGTTAGCTGCGAGCTAATGGGTCGGTGCGGATGTCTTGAGGGCCGATTCGGGCACTGCTGCCGAATCGGTTAGGAGGCTTGCGGGGCGCTTTCGTAAGGTTTGGCGTACTGAGAGCGGGCATGCTTGCAAGGTCTATGCAAGGCGGGCGCCTCATACTCAAGGTGATTCGATACTTGAGACCTGAGCGAGGCGGTTCTATAATGCAAGACAAAAGTAGTGCCTTATGAATAAGGTATTCGTGCACGAGCATGCGCTCGTGCACGGGCTGTCCGAGGAGCAAGTGCTGCACGCGTGGCGAAATGCCGTATCGGTTGCTCGACGCGGTTGTGAAAGCGGCGAGGTCGATTTCGTGGCCATTGGATTCGATCAGCATGGCAGGGCCATTGAGATGACGGGACGGAAAAAACCCTTCGGTGTGCTGATATTCCATGCAAACACGCCGCCGACGACGCGTGCGCTCAAGGAATTGGGGTTGGGAGGGGACGGTCATGGCAGTGGTCACTGATAAGGATTTGCGCTCTCGATTCTCGTTTTCGGAAAACGAGATAGCGCAGTTGCATGCAGACGCTGAAAAGTACGAAAGCGGCGAATGGCCGGAGGGCGAGACCGTGCTTATCGGTAGGCCGTGCGTGTACGGCGAACGTATGAAGTCCATAACGTATCGCGACACCGAAGCGGAAGTTCGCCGTATGGATGAGCGCGCGAAAAGCCTGTCCATGAGCCGTTCCGACTACTTGCGCTATCTAGTGCGCAAAGACTTGGAAGGTTGATTCCGCTCGCGGGCCGCTGTTTTCTTCTTGTAGATGCGGCAATGGCTCCAGGCAAGCAATGTCGCTGGATGCCCGGTGGTGAGATGTTCGCAGATGCGCGCATTCGCCAGGTTAATGGCGATGCGATAACCGTTGTGCGCGATTAGTTGTTGACGCGACCGCGAAAATGCCGTTGCTGTCCCGTGCATAGTACAGCTATTGGAAATCCTTGCGAGATGATGGTACATGGTCTGAGCTGTGCGCGGAGCAGGCCCTGTGATGCGATTTTCAACGAAAGGGGTTGCGGTATGAAGGTGCTGCATGTTTCCGATTTGCATATCGGGAAGCGCGTTAACGGCATGTCGATGCTGGACGATCAGCGCTATATTCTGCGGCAGATACTGGATATTGCGAGGAAGCACCAGGTCGGCGTGCTGCTGATTGCCGGCGACATTTACGACAAGGCATCGCCGAGCGCCGAGGCGGTCACCGCGTTCGACGCGTTTTTGACCGATGCGGTGGCGGCGGGTTTGCGCGTGCTGGCCATCCCCGGCAACCACGATTCCGCCGAGCGCATCGCGTACGCGCAGGGACTGTTGGAGAAGCAAGGTGTTTGCCTGCCTCCAGTGTATGCGGGCGAAGTCGAGCGGGTTGAGCTCGAGGACGAGCATGGGTCGGTGGAGTTCTGGCTGCTGCCGTTTTTGAAGCCCGGCGACGTGCGCAGGTTCTTCCCCGACGATGAAATCGGCGACGACTATTCGGCCGCGTTGCGTGCGGTGCTGGGTGCGTGCGATATCGACCAGGAGAAACGCAATATTGTGCTGTCGCACCAGTTGGTGACGGCGTACGGCGCGGCGCCCGATCGCGCCGACGACGAGATCAAGCTGGGCGGCATGGACAACGTGGACGTGTCGGTGTACGACGCGTTCGACTACGTGGCGCTTGGGCATGTGCATCGTCCGCAGCGCGTGGGGCGCGATACCGTGCGTTATTCGGGGTCGCCGCTTAAGTACTCGTTTAGCGAAGCGCGGTATGGCAAGAGCGTGGTTTTGGTTGAGCTGGGGGAGAAGAAACCGGGCGATGACGTGGGCGAATGCGTGTCGTTCGAGTTGATTCCGCTTGTGCCGCTGCATGACGTGCGCGAGGTGCGCGGCACGTTGGCTGATGTGCTGGCCATGGGTGCGGCAGCGGGCGATTCGCTGGCGGATGCCGGGGTTTCGGCTGGCGGCATTGGCGATGGGAAAGGGGCGGATGGCGTCAACGACGAGGCGGCGTTGGCCGATGGCGTTGGCGATGCTGCTGCGCGGGATGGCGATGCGTCCGCGCCCATCGCGGTGCACGATGCCTCGCAGGATTACCTGCACATCACGCTTTCTGATGAACATCCGCAGCTGGATGCTATGGCGAAGATTCACGAGGTGTTCCCCAACGCCATGATGCTGGACTATGACAACGTGACGGTGCTTGTCGATTGCCCGCAAACCCAGCTTACGGCCGACCCCGACAGCATGGACACGCTGGAGCTGTTCGGCGCCTTCTATGAAAGCCAGGTGGGCAATCCCCTGGATGATGAGCAGCAAGATTTCGCGCGCAAGCTGATCGCGAAGGTGGAGGATTCGGCCGCAAAAGGCCCCGATGGGCAGGAAGGAGGTGCGAAATGAAGCCGCTGAAGCTGACCATGTCCGCATTCGGGCCGTATTCCGGCGAGACGGAAATCGACTTCCGAACGCTTGGACGCTCGGGTGTGTACCTGGTGTGCGGCGACACGGGCGCGGGCAAAACCATGATCTTCGACGCCATCTGCTTCGCGCTGTTCGGCGAGGCCAGCGGCGACAGCCGAAACGGCGCCCGTTCTTCTGCAAGCTTGCGCAGCGATTTCGCCGATCCCGCGAGCAAAACGTTCGTTGAGCTGGAATTCTCCTACCGCGGGCAAACCTACCGCGTGAAGCGCAATCCCGATTACGAGCGCGCTAAGAAGCGCGGCGAAGGCACCACGAAAGAGCCTGCGAACGCTGAGATCGAGCTGCCCGATGGGCGCTGCATCAGCGGCGTGCGCAAGGTGAACATGCAGGTGGAAGAGCTGCTGGGCATTGATGCGAACCAGTTCAAGCAGATCGTCATGCTGGCGCAGGGCGAGTTCCGCAAGCTGCTCACGGCCGATACGGCAACGCGCGAGGGCATCTTCCGCAAGCTGTTTGCCACGCAAAAGTACGAGATGCTGCAAGATCGCCTGGGCGAGGAGTGCCGCAAGCTCGAGCGCGAGAACGAGAAGCTGAAAAGCGAGGTTTTGCGGTGCGCGCAAACCGTCCGTTTTGCGGCAGAGGATACGCGCGAGGAGGAGCTTGACGAGCGTCGTCGCAGCGGAGCGCCCATGGGCGCGTGGCTGGTCGAGCTGCTTGAGGGGCTTTTAGCGCGCGATAAGGCGGAGTCTGCGCAGCTGAGCGAGCAGGTGGAGGAGCTGCGCCGTAAATGGGCGGACGCCAATGCGCTGGTGAAGCAGGTGGAGAACCGTCCGCGTTACGAACGGGAACGCGCGGCGCTTGCTGAAGAGGTCGCCCAGCACGAGGGGCGGACGGAAGGTTTGCAGGTGGCGCTGCAGCAGGAGTGTGCGCACGATGCCGAGCGCCTGGAGGCAGCCGAGCGCGCGGCGGTTATCGAGGGGACGTTCGCGAAATACCAGGCGCTGCAGCGCGCTGACCAGGCTGTTTCGGCTGCGAAGGAAGCGTTGTCGCGTGCTGAGCAGGCTTTCAAGGCCGTGCAGGCAGCTGCCGGCAAGGCGGAAGAGCAGCGGGTGCAGGCGGCGCAGGCCGTGGAGAAGCTTGCGGGTTCGGGCGTTCGTCAGGCGCAGGCGAAGGCGGCGTTCGATGCGGCGCAGCTGCGCGTGAATGCCGCGGGCGAGGCGCTTGCGGGCGCAAAAGACCTTGCGGCCAAGGTTGCAACGGCGCAAAAGGCTCAAAAGCAGGTGCAAACCTTGCTGGAGCAGGAAGAGGCGCTGGTTGCGGCCGAACGCAAAGCGCAGGATGCGGTTGCGCAGGCCAAGGCGGCAAGCGAGTCGTTCGCCGGCGCGGACGTTGCGCTCAGCGAAGCGGGTGCTGCGCTCGAGCGCGTTATGCGTGCCGAGCAGGATGCCTCCCAGGCAGTGCAACGTCGCGGCGAATTGCAGCAGGCGACTCAGGCTGCCGCGGAGCCGTACCAACGAGCGCTCGAGCGGCTCAAAGCCGCAGAGACCGTCCACGACAAAGACCTGGCGCAGGTGCAACAGCTGCAAAAGGCGCAACGTGCGGGTCGTGCGGGTCTGCTTGCGGCAGATTTGCAGGATGGTTCGCCCTGTCCGGTGTGCGGCTCGGTGCATCATCCGTCGCCGGCACAGGCGGCGGGCAGTATTCCGACCGATGATCAGATAGACAAGGCAACGGCCATTGAGGCTGCGTCGAAAAAGGCGGTCGATCAGGCGGCGCGCGAAGCCGAGGGTGCAAAGACTCGTTGCGAGACCGCGCAGCTTGCGCTTGATGAGTTCGACAAGGAGCATGGTGGCGAGCAAAGCATCACGCAGGCCCTTGAGCAAGCGCGCAATGGCGTTGCGGCCGCAAAACGCGCGAAGGCCGATGCGCAACTGCGGTGCGACCAGGCGGCGCACGCCGCGAAGGCGCTTGCCGACGCTGAGGCGGCGCACGAGCGTTCCGCAACGGCGCTGTCGCAGGTCAAGGATGCCCGCCAGGCTGCGGAGCGCGATCACGCGTCGGTCGAGGCCGAAGCGCGCGCTCTTAAGGAGCGCCTGGCGGTCGTTTCCGTGGACGAAGCCCAGTGTGCGTTCGAGAACGCGCAGCATGATGCAAGCGTCGCGCAAACCGAGCTGAACAACGCCGAACACGCGGTCTGCGCATTCGCCACCGCGCAACGCGGCCAACAAGCCGCGGAAGAAGCCGCGAAGCAGGCAGCGGAGCAGGCGCGCAAGGCCGAGGAGGCGTTACAGAACCAAACGCAGGCGCAGAAGCTTGCCGAGCAGGAGGCGAAGCACCTGCGCGCCGACCTGGACTTTCCCTCGCTCGAGACAGCGCAAACCGAGGCCGCGCGGCTGCGCCAGCAGGCGGACGTTCTCAAGCGCAAGCGCGACGCAGCTCAGCAGGCGGTCGAGCAGAACGCGCAGCAACTTGCTACTAAGCGCGAACTGCTGGCGGCGAAGGACAAGCAGCTGGCCGAGCTGCCCGCCGGCGACGCCGTCGCAGCAGCCAAGGAGCGTAGCGACTACGAGGAGCAGGGCAAACTGGTCAACGAGCGCCTTGGCGCCGTGAACCTGCGCGGCTCCGCGAATGGGGAGTGCCTTGAGCAGCTGCGTAAAACCCTGAAACGCGCAGGCGACATCGAGGAGCGCTACGGCCGGATCAAGCTGATGGCCGATGCTGCGAACGGCAACCTGACCGGGCGCGCAAAGGTCCGCTTCGAGGCGTACGTGCAGGGCATGTACTTCGATAAGGTGATCGCGGCGGCCAACCAGCGCCTGCGCGTGTTGACGGCGGGCCAGTTCGAGCTGGTGCGCTGGTCGGAGTCGACGGGCAATTCGAAGGCCGGCCTGGGGCTGTACGTCATCGACAGCTTCACGGGGCGCGCCAGGGATGCGTCATCGCTTTCAGGCGGCGAATCGTTCCAGGCGTCGCTGTGCCTGGCGCTGGGGCTTTCCGACATCGTGCAGGCGCACGCCGGCGGCATCGAGTTCGACACCATGTTCGTGGACGAGGGGTTCGGCTCGCTCGACCAGGGTGCGCTGGGCAACGCTATCAGCCTGCTGTCCGACCTGTCGGGCGGCAACAAGGTTGTGGTCATTATCAGTC
>CALEWN010000203.1 GCA_937925385.1 uncultured Senegalimassilia sp. | reverse complement strand
AGTCGGTAAGGGCGGCTGCGGCTCGTCGAATCCGGCTGAAGCAAGCGGATATTGTCCTGTGGGTCATGTCCGTGAAGCTGAAACCGAAGACGAAGTGCCGCAGCCGCCACAACGTCGAACAGTTCTGCTTGCCCGCAGGCAAGCAGAACTTGCAAATTCGCTAGTGCTCGATGTTGACGATCTTCATCTTGATGACGCGGCCGGTCGGGCCGGTGGTCTCGATCTCGTCGCCCTTCTTGTGGGCCAGCAGCGCGGCGCCCACCGGGGACTCGTTGGAGATCTTGCCGGCATGGCTGTCGGCCTCGGCAGCGCCCACGATGGTGAACACGCGCTCACGACCGCCCATGTCGACGGTGACGGTGGAGCCGATGTGCACGGAATTGGAGCGCTTCGGGGTTGCCACGACGGTGGCCTCGCCGAGAATGCGGGTGATCTCGGCGATACGCGCCTCGAGCATGCCCTGCTCGTTCTTCGCATCGTCGTACTCGGAGTTCTCGGAGATGTCGCCGAACTCGCGTGCCACCTTGATGCGCTCGCCTACCTCGGCGCGCTTCTCGGTTTCCAGATAATGCAGCTCTTCTTCGACCTGCTGCTTGCCCTCGGGGGTAAGGATGTAGTTGTCAGCCATGTTGTTCACCTATCTATACGAAAAAAGCGGTATGCGCCGGACCGCAGCCCGTTGCGCATACCGCGTACCAACCTTGTGAAGCTACGATCTACTCGCTCTTCTTGCGGGCAGCGGTGGTCTTCTTCTTGGCGGCGTCCTCGTCGTCTTGCTCGACCTCGACCTCGTCGGCCTCTTCCTCGGCCTTCTTGGAATCGCCCATGCCCTCGCGCAGGTTCTTCACGGTCTTGCCCAGGGCGCTACCGAGTTTTGGCAGATTCTTCGGGCCGAAGATAAGCAGGATCACCACGAGGATGATCAGAAGCTCAGGCACGCCCATTCCCAGAAATTTCATGTGTCCTCCAAGTACTCGTCCCAGCCCGGGCATCGGGCCATGAAATGCAACGCCGCGTACTTTAGCATAACCGCAAGCGCAGCGACGCGCCTTCGATGAAAAGCACACGCGCTGAAGCGGTGCCCGACGAACATGCGCGCTCGCACGAAAAAGGCCCGGTGCGAACACCGAGCCTTGACCATGCAATGGTCGGGATGACAGGATTTGAACCTGCGGCCTCTGCGTCCCGAACGCAGCGCTCTACCAAGCTGAGCCACATCCCGATTGCCGCTTTCGCAGCGGGGAATATATTAGCATAACCATCCGGCATCCGCGACGACTTTTTTCAAAATTTGTCGCCACGTGCGCGACTATCGCTTGAAATTCGACAAGATCCCCGGCCTGGCCTGGGGCTTCGGCAGATAGATGAAACGCGGTTCGAAGTCGAACAGCTCGGCGGTGACCACCTGCGGGCTCACCTTGATGCACTTCTTCATGCATGCATCGACGCACAGGCCGCACTGCACGCACTCGGCGCAGGAGAACTCCAGGAAGCTGCCGCCATCGGGCGTGCCGTCGGCATTGGGGCTGGGCTTGATGGAGCTTTTGCTGAGCGCGCCCGTCGGGCAGAACACGGCGCACATGCCGCATGAGTTGCACACGGAGGCATCGATCTCCACCCTGCCGAACAGACGCGTCTCGACCTGCTCGACCGCAGGTTCCCCCAAGCGGTCCATGGCATCGAGCACCTGGCTGCGGCGCCGCTCCTGGAACTGAGGCAACGTGCCCGAGGCGTCAGCACCCAGCTGTTCGCGCAGCGTGGCGTCCTTGGCCTGCATCCCCAGGTTTTTGCGGATGACCATCTCGGCGGTCTTGCCCGCCGCGCTTGCCGTCCAGGAGGTTGCGCTGGTGAAAAAGCCACGGCGCGCCTCGCCGAGCAGGCTGTTCGCGTTCTCAAGGGCAAGCCCTTCGGGAAACTCCGACGCGCGGGAGGCTATCGCCGGCGCCCCCTGCGCCTGCATCAGGCTGTTCGCCGAGGCAATGGTTTCGTCCACACCGGGGGAAGTTGCCCTGAACCTACACGTTTTGCAGCACCCGTCCACCAGCACGATATCCTTGGCGCCTACCGCCGCCAAGCCGAGCAGCACGCTTTCGTCGACGCGCGCCAGGCAGGGCACCTCGGCGAACCTGTGCGGGTCTGCCAGGCCCTTCGACGCGATGCGGGCGCACGCGATGACCGCGCGCCCGTCAAGGGCCGCCATGGCCTCGGCGGCCGCCTGCTCAAGCGCCTCGTCGGCCGGGCGCACGGGAATCAGCGCCTCGGTGGGGCACACCACCGTGCAGGCGCCGCACGCCACGCAGGCCCTATGATTGACGCTGAGCACGTTGTTGTGCACGCTGATGGCGTCAGCCGGGCAGGCATCGATGCACTTGCGGCACGAGGCGTTGCGGTTTCGCACGGCCACACAGCGCTTCGATACCGGAATGATGGCCTTGTCCTCAAGCTCCTCGGCCATTTCTATGATGTCTGCGATGTTCGGCATTCGCTTTCCCCCTCGTTGATTTCCACGCGCTTATGCCGCGGCGAAGATTAGCGCATCACCACCGCGCGCGACGGGTTCGCGCCATAATATGCGCGAAATCGGCGCGGGACGGACGCGCGCTTCACATGACGCTACTCGCACTCGATGCGATCTTGAATGATGCGCTCGAGCGCCGCCAGCTCGTCGGGCGTGTTCGCGTTCATGAAGCACCCGCCCATGGGCTCGGCCGCGAGCACCTTCCTTTGCGGGAATTCGCACACGTTAACCTGGTTGAAGAACACTTGGGCGCGCTTCTCCCCCTCATTGAGCGCCTCGCGCACGGCCGGCAGGCAGCCCATGCGGCGATAGATGGCATGAAACGGCTCGAAGCCGTGCTTGTTGACGGGCACCACGGCATCCGCCCCCGTCCTGGTCATCTCGAGCGCTTCGGCGACCACGAGCGACGGCGATGCGAGCACCATGTCGCAGGCCACGACGGCCACATACGGGTTGCGGGCGCAGCGAAGGGCCGTGTAAAGGCCCGGCAGCGCGCCACGCTCCTTGATAAGGTCGGTTTGGAAGCGGATGCCCAGCTCAGGATACTGCTCTTGCAGAAACGCAAGCTCGTTCGGCTCGTTTGTGGTGATGATAAGCTCATCTGCCACCGGCGAGAGCCTCTCGACAAGGCGGCAGATGAGCGGCCGGCCGCAGAACGGGACCGTGGCCTTGCTGCGACCCATGCGGCGGCTCTCGCCGCCAGCTTGGATGACCATCGAGACGCGCGGACGCACGAAGTGCGCTTCCACATAATCCGCCAACCCCGCCACATCGTTGATACCGAAAGCCGGGATGCCGTAGATTTTGGCAGCTTGCGCCGCCATGGGGATATCGGTGACCACCGCGACGGTTGCCGCCGTGGGCATCTTATTGGAGATGTCGTCATGGTCGGGATAGGTGCACGCGAGACGATCTTCCTCGTCCTTGCCCAAAGGTTGAGCCACGGGATGGTCGTCGGGATGGACATCTGCCGCATGGGGCATGCCGCCGCGTCCGAACTGGGTGAAATCCGTTCCCAGCGCCCAGCCCTTGCGGGCGCCTTCGGCGAACACCTCGGCGGTTCGAGCATCGGCCTTGTTGCCGGCGCGCATGATCTCGATGGTGGGCAGGCCGCTTTTGCGATAGCCCTCGACGATCACGACGTCATGACCGGGCATGCTCGCCACGATGTCGCTGCACTCCGCCTCCCCATCAGTGGTTTTGATCCGCGCCATCTGGCCGGGAGCCGCGATAACCGTCTCGCTGGCGCCGGCGTGGCGATGCCGCCACGAATCTTTCCCGGGAATGTCGATATCGAACCCCACATGGCTGTGATGCTTGACGCTGCCCACGTCCAAACCACGGCCGACCAGCTCGGCGATGAGCTTCTCGATAAGGGTTGTTTTTCCAGAGTTATGGCGCCCGACGATGGAGACCGCGGGACTTGGGAACTTGATCATGTGCATATCCTTTCGTGCGAAAAGTATAGCACGCACCCTTTCAGCGCATGCCCAGCGCCCAAAACCGGGCATGAGGCCTTCCGCGCGTAGCGTCCAAGGAAATACCTATCATTGATAGATTTTATTGATATTCCGTGAAGCGATTGCTATAATGATTTTGCTTTTTTCGATAGCTTCGGCTTCGATAAAAGGAAAAGGAGGGATTCCGTTTTTTGGAGGGGGCGGAATCCCTTTTTCATGCCCGAGCCAATAGCAGGGCGACAACACGCAGGCCCGCAGCCGATCGGCTGCGGGCCTGCGTTCGTTTGCACAAGGCTTCGACGCGCTTGGAAAGCACGCATATCGCAAAGGCGCGCTATAGCACGCGCCTGGCCTCCAGCGCCCTTCCAAGCGTCACCTCGTCGG
>CALEWN010000202.1 GCA_937925385.1 uncultured Senegalimassilia sp. | reverse complement strand
ACTTGCCAGTATTTCACGCCTGCGGGGCCGTTGGTCACGAAGTCTATCTCGCCCGTGGGACCTTGGCCCACGTATACGTTCTTCTCGCGTCTCAGCAGCTCGAGGAACACTAGGTTTTCCAGGATGCGCCCCGTGTCGCGCACGCCGTTTGAACACAGTACCCGACGAAGGCCCATGTCAACGGCGTAGTATTTCTTCTCTTGCTTCAGGATACGCTTCCCGCGCACATCGTAGCGGTCGACGGGGTACACGAGGAAAGCGGCCTCGAGCGCCTCGAGGTAGCGGTTCACGGTGGGCGCTGAGATGGAATGCCCGCCTGCGGTCATGGCTTTGGCGATGGATGAGGGGCTGGCGAGGTTTCCGATGTTGTCGTAGAGAAACGCGCTGAGCCGTCGCAATGCGGGCGCGTTGCCGCCGACGCGCTGCGCCACGTCCTTCACCAATATGGTGTTCAGCACGCCGTCAAGGTAGTCGAACGTCAGACCGTCGTCGCCTCCGAGCTGCATGATCGCGGGAAACGATCCATCATGCAGGAAATCGGACCAGAGCCGGGTTTGCGTTGCTTCGCCTTTGTGCGCTTCCGTGTATTCCGAGAACGAGAACGGCAGCATCTTGATTTCCACGTAGCGTCCGGAGAGCAGGGTCGCAAGCGTTCCGCTGAGCAGATGCGCGTTCGATCCGGTTATATATAGGTCGATGTTGGGGCGCACATACAGGCTGTCGATGGCCTTTTGGAAGTCGGGTACGTTCTGCACCTCGTCGAGCAGCACGTAGTGAATGGCGTCGCCGGCGCACTGCGACAGCACGGCATCGTGCAGCGCATGGTATTCGAGCAGAGGCTCGTTCTCCATCATCTCGAGATTGATGTGGATGATGCGCTCGGCGCCTATTCCGCTTGTGCGAAGAAGGGCCTTCCATTGTTCCATGAGTGTGGACTTTCCGCAGCGGCGCACGCCCGTGATGACCTTGATGACATCCTTATCCTTCCAGCATCGCAGGTCGGCAAGGTACTTCTCGCGTGATATCATGTGCGGCTCCTGAAACCCGAAGATAACGAAAATCTAATTTCAGAATAACATGTATAGCGATTGAAATGAAAATAGACTTTCATTTCAATCGCTATACAAAGGGAAGCCGAAGTTCGTTTTGTTTTCATCGAAGCCATGACGCATAAGGGACGTAGCGTTATCTATCCGGTTTGCGATTACGTGAAGCGCGGCTCGGGTTTTCCCTGCCGTCTTGCGTCCGGGGGGGCGAATAGCGCAGCTTCGCTGTGAGCATTCAGACGCGGCAACTCACCCGACCTCCTGTCTCAATCGCGTTTCACTTATGCTTGGTTGAGCGGTGCGGTGGCATCCTGCTACGCTATGCAACGCAAAACGCAAAGGCGAGCCGCCTAAAGGAAGGAGCTTATCGTGCAGGAAGTGTTGTTCATCGAGTACCCGAAGTGCTCAACGTGCAAGAAGGCGAAGGCGTGGTTGGACGCGCATAACGTGGCGTATGCGGATCGCGACATTGTGGCGGATAATCCCAAGGCGGCTGAGCTGGCCGAATGGCACGCGAAAAGCGGGTTGTCGCTGCGCCGGTTCTTCAACACCAGCGGGCAGCTGTATCGCCAGCATAATGTGAAAGCCCAGCTAGATGCAGGCATGTCGGACGCGGAAGCTTATGACCTGCTGGCTACCAACGGCATGCTGGTAAAACGTCCCATCGTCGTCGGCCCCGATTTCGTGCTAACCGGCTTCAAAGAAGCCGACTGGGAAGCTGCACTGCTATAGGCTTTACGCATAGGCGTTTTGCGCTTCCGTTAGACAAATAGGAAAGAATAGGAAAAAGGAAACCGCCGAAAATCAATTGGCGGCTGAGCTAGAGGCGCTTAGGCAGATTTTTCAGCTTCTTAACCCGATACGCGTCAAGGTCGGAATCGATGGATTAAAAAGCCCCGCATTGAGCTTGCGCTCATGTCCACGAAGTGGGTTGCGGTGCTTTGCGCGCTCGATAAGCTATCGGGATGGTTCTCGGCCAACCTTTTTATGCCAGCTGCTCGGTGAAGTTGCTGGGCTCGATGGCGCACATGCGCTTGCCGTCTTGCAGGCGGATGCGGCCGATGTGCAGCTTCATGACGCCGGCGGTTTCCAGGCTGGTGGTGGTGAAGCGAGAAATCACGAGCTGCTCGCTTGCCTTTCCTGCCATGGCATACACGCGGCGCGCGTCCTTCGCGTGCTCCTTCTCCTGCTTGTCCGAGGGCATCTCGGCGCTGTCGAAGTATTCGCGGCAGGGGATGAACCCGTTCACGAAACCGCTGATGATCAGCACCTTCGGCGAAAGTCCCGCGACTTGGTCGTAGGGAACCACCTGGACCGCGCTTGCGGAATCGATGCGGGGTGCCAGCAGGCGGTTGCGGAAACGCTCGGCCATGGCCGCTGCCGAGTTATCCTGCTCGCCCAGGCACAGCGTGCTCACGATGCCCGGCGCCGTTGCGCCTTCCTGGCCCGTGACCAGCTCGGCAAGCTTGTCCAGCAGCGCCGTGCCCTCAAGGCCGCTTGCGGATTCGATGAGCGCAAGTCCCGCTTCGTACGCGGCGCCGACGCGCTTGGCACCCACTATGCGGTCGGCATCGCCCTCGTCGGCGGCCAGCGCGCCGTTCGCCATGTCGCGAAGAGACCCTACCAGGCCCTTATCCTGCTCGGCGGCGTATTTGCGCAGGTTCGCCATGGCGGAGCTGTTGGCCAACCAGTCGCCGTACCCGCACCAGCAACGCCATGCCAGCGCATTATCGGGATCGGCCACCAAATCCAACGCTGTCAGCACGCGGGCGGGCACGCAACGTTCGTTATCGCGGATATCGCCGCGTACCGGCTGGCGATCGGCCAGCGCCTGCGCGGGTACCTTGGCGGCCAGTAGGGCCTTCACGATATTGCGGCTCCATACGCCGTTGGGCGTCGCGACCGTCACGTCGGCGGGGCTCATGCCGCCAACCACGGCATCGGCTACGAAGCGCGCGACGGCGCCGAACTCGTCTTCGGGCAGCGTGGCTTCCAGCATGGTCGTCTGACCTGCGGCGACGTCTTCCGCTGCATGGAACGCGATCGACTGCATCGCGGGGTCGGCCAGCAGCTTGGCGGCTCCGGCCGCCCCGGCTGCGCAGGCGTGGCACGCGAAAAGCTCGATATCCTCGGCCCCTTCGTGCGCATCCATGAACTCGTCCAAGCCCGCGGCGTAAGGATAGCTGTCGTAGACTTGCACGCAGGCGGCGCGGTCGCCGGCGATCGTAAGCGTTTCGGATACCACTAGGTCGGCCAGCAGCTGCGATGCTCTGCTGATACGCTGATAGTCGTCCACCAGTACGTGGGTGAACGAGTGTGCGTCGCGCGTGCCGGCATGTCCGCGCAGGTAGTTCACCGCCAGATTGCCCGCTTCAGGCTCGGCGATGCTGCGCGTGAAGGCCAGGTTCGCCTTCAGCAGCGCATGCACGTTGGCCTCCTCGCCGGCCAGCAACCAATTCGGATCGTCGTCGGCAAGCTCGGTCCAGCTGCGGTAGAAGAACTTCAGCATCTCGCGCAGGCGCTTCGGGCGCAGGCCGCACGTCTTCATGTCCTCGAGCAGGAACAGCTCCTCGTAGGCGGTGAGCAGGCGCGGCTCGCGGCCCGACCAACGCATCGCCTCGGCATCGGAGAGCACGTCGAGCGCCAGGGCGCGCGGCGTGGTCACCGTAACCTCGTCGGCGTTCACGCCGGCTTCTTCGGCGGCAGCGTTCAGACGCAGCGTGAACGCCTCGCATGCTTGCGGCGTGGCGCACAGCGCCAGCACGTTCCCTGCCTTCTCGCCGTTCGAGAGCAGCGAGCATACGCGCTCGATCAGCTCCTGCGTCTTTCCGCAGCCGACGCCGCCGACGATGCGCGTCGCCTTGACTTGCGAAATATCCTGGCTCATGTTCGACCTCCCAGTCATTGTTCCTTACCTATTTATATATATGTTCGCGATCTTCCCCGGCGGGCGGGTTGGAGCGCGTTGCCGTCGGGTGTCGCCGACGGGTCGTTGTCTCTGCGTGTCCCTTCCTCGGGTCAGCCGGCAGAAGGGGCGCCGAAGCGGGGAGGGGGCTTCCCGCTTCGGCTTCTCGGGTTGGAAGAAGGAACGGCGGCCCCTCCGAAATCAGGGAGGGAGGGGAGGGTGAAGGGGCGCCGCTCCCGGGCAGAAGGTGGTCTATCCCCAGAACCCTTGCTAGGCCACCCTCTGTCCGGGAGGCCGGACGCGCGCCGCGCCCGGCTTTTCCCGATGCTGCGTTTCCTGCGCTGCAGCTTGCGCATCGCCACGTTGTGACGCTTATTCGTCGTTGCCCTTTAAGGAAACGGGTTCGCCCTTCTTGGCGATCAGCGGCATGCTGATCGCGTGCGCCGGGCAGGCGTCCACGCACGAGCGGCACTTCGTGCATTCGCTCCATGCGGCCTCGGACAGCTCGGGATGGCGCGGGTCGATGCCTTCATCGCAGGCGCGTCCGCAAGCGCCGCACTTCTTGCCTTGGGCCGTTTCCAGGCACTTCGTGTTGTCGATGATGGGCTTGAACGTGCGGTTCAGCTTGGCGATCAGGCTCATGAACGCTGAAAGCGGGCACAGCTTATGGCACCACTTCTTGAACAGCAGCACCTCGGCGATCAAGATGGCGGGCACCACGATGAGCGACCACGTCACGTCGCCTTGCGCGAACAGGTTCACCAGCAGCAGGATGGTGGCGAAGGTCAGCCCGATGGGGCACACCAGGCAAAACACCGGGAAGCCGAAGATGAACGTGGACAGCAGCGCACCGCCCAGCACGACGTGGCGGGCATCCACGGCCTCGCCGCGCTTCTTCGCGCAGCCTGCGCAGCCGGACAGGCCCTTCGAGTCCTTCTCGCAGCCGGTTGCCAGCGCCGCCTTCTCGTCCTCGGTTAGCGGCACGATGTTGGCTGCGGCCTCGGTTGCCTTATCGTCTGCCTGTTTCGCGGCCTTTGCCTTCTCGGCTTTCGCCTGCTTCTCGGGCTTGGTGAATACGCCGCGCAGCTTCTGCACCAGGGGAACGGGGCACATCCAGCCGCAGAACGCGCGGGCGAACACGATGATGAGCACCACCATGATGACCAGCGACACCACGGCGCGCGGTACCATCATCTTGCTGGCCAACATGGTGCCCAGCGCTCCCAGCGGGCAGAGGATGGAGATATCCCAGATGCCCGGTGCCGAAATGGTGCCGATGCCCAGGTTCGTCAAAAAGCCCACGAACACGATGGCCACGATGACGAGCGCGGTGATGGTGCGCAGCGTCTTGGAATTGCGTTTCATGACCGCACCTTACCTTTCTACCTGGTCAAGCGGCTTGATGGTGATGGCGCGTGAAGTGGCGCCCTCGGAAATGGAGCCGTTTTGCAGCGATACGCACACGCTCTCGCAGGCGCCGCAGCCGTTGCACTTGTTGTCCAGCACCACGGGACGGTTCTCGTCGTCAAGCTTGATTGCCTCGTAGGGGCACGCGTCGTAGCAGAATCGGCATCCAATCAGCTTGTACGCCAGGCACCAGTCGGTGTTGATGACGGCGCGGCCGATGATGACGTTCTCCTTCGTGGCGCCTGCCGGCAGTTCCAGCGCGCGCGTGGGGCAGGCCGAAACGCACAGCGGCGTGCCGCCGTTCTCCTCGGTGCACCAGTCGCAGTAGTTCTCGCTGAAATCGAACGTAGGCGTGCGCATGTTCAGGATGCCGTCCTCGATGTGCGCCGGGCGGATGACGTCGCGCGGGCAGATCTCGTAGCATTTCTCGCAGCGGATGCATGCGCTGATCAGGCGGTCCTCGTCCTGTCCTCCCGGAGGGCGGATGATGGCCTGTGGGTTCGCCAGCTTCAGCCCTCCCAGGCCCAGCATCACTGCTGCGCCGCCGATGCCCAGGCATAGCGTGCGGCGCGTCATGCCGCCGGTTTTCGCTTGCTTCCCTGAGGCGGCTTGCGCTGTTGCCGTGTCGGCCGCTTCCCTCGTCTGTCCCGCGCGGCCTTCGGGCAGGTCCGTGCGGTTATCCGTGTTGTCCATCTCTCCTTCTTTCGCTCGCGCCCGATGAGATCGGAAGAGCACACGTCAGAACTCCAGTCACTGGAAGCAATCTCGTATGCCGTCTTCTGCTTGAAAAAA
>CALEWN010000201.1 GCA_937925385.1 uncultured Senegalimassilia sp. | reverse complement strand
GACGCCCTGCCGACCGACGCGAACGTCGCGAACCATGCGGCGCTATCCGATTCGGTGCGCACGCGCCTGTGCGCGGACCTAGCCGATGTCCTGGCGCTGGCGAACGCCTCCGAACGCATCCCCTCGGTGGAGGTGTGCGTAGCCGCAGGCCCGGTGAAGCAGACGCTCACGGGCAGGCTCATCCTCCCGTGGGATCCCGATACGGTGGTTTGCGGATCGCGCGGTTTAAGCAAGCTGGGATATGCCATGACGGGCTCGGTGAGCGCCCATCTTGTGCGCACCCTGCGCTGCGACGTGCTAGTGGTTCGCTAAGAGGCCTTGCGCCGGCACGCGCGACGCGAGGCCTTGGCGCTCATCGCGCTATGAGCGCCTCGACCATGTCGATGATCTCCTGCTTACCGTGCACATCGAGCTTCGTGTAGATATGGCGGATGTGCATCTTGAGCGTGTTGCGCGAGATGACCAGCTCCTGCTCCATGAACGGCATATTGCGCCCATGGGCGATAAGCCCCAGGACCTCGCGCTCGCGCGCCGTCAGGCGGTACGTGCGCGCGATGGTGTCGCAAGGCACGGAAACCGGGTCGACGGGCGCCTGCCCGGACTGCGGCGATGCGCTATCGGGCATGAACGGCACCGGCACTTGAGGGGAAACCGTCGCGCAGGCCGAACCGGGCACCGCCACCGCCTGCGCGGAATGCGAAACGGCCCCGCTCCCGGCTGCTCGCTCCCCTGCCTGCAAGGCGACTTGCGCGACAGCAGCGTCGTCGGCGGCACAGGCGCTCGCAGCGGAGCCTGTCGGCAGGCCATCGCCACCACCCTCCCCGATGGAAGCCGCCGCGCCCGCGGACCCGCATTCGTACTCGGAAGCATCACCGGCGCCGGTGAAGGGAGCCTGCAAGCCCGGGAATTTCAACAGCACCACCAAAAGTACCATGTACACGAACACCATGAGCTGCTCGCTGGCGAACATCGCCTCGGCCGGCGAGGCCGCCAGCAGCACGCCGGCGCCCACCACCAACGTGCCGAGCAGGTGACCCGCCGTGGCGGCAAGCCGCATGGCCGCCGACGCCACGAGCGTCTCGATGCTGTTGCGCGCCGCCCACACCACCAGTGCCCACGACACCACCTCGAACAATGCCGTGCCCAGCCCGCACATCACCTGCTCAAGGCCCGGCAGCGCCCACGCGACCGAAGGAGCAAGCAAGATACCCACCGCGGTGCACAGCAAAGCGCCGTAGAACACGTGCTCGACGCGCAGCCCGCGCCAAGCGAGGGCGACCGCCAACAGCGCGATGAGCGCCGCGAACGACACGGGGTCGCTATGGGAGTCGCCGCCGGTGAAGCCGTTGCGCAAAAAGCCCAGCATCATGGCGGAGAACACCAGCATGATGACGAAACCGGGTGTGACCACCTTCGCCATGGGGCGCTTCACCACGCCGGGCACTGACAGCGCGGCAAGGACCGGTGGGCGTTTTTCAAGCCCGCGCCCGACGGGCGCGCCCCCAAAGCCGAGCATGGCGAGCAGCAGCGAGGCGCAAAGCAGCGCGCCGGCAACGCCCACGATGCCATGGCCGCCCAACGCCCCGGCAACGCTGTGCTGCGATACCAGGGAATACAGCGCGAACGCGCCCAGCATGCCCAACGTGCAGGACCGGACCACCATAGCGCCGTCAAGCCGGGCGAACAGGCACACCAGCCCCACGCTCACCGGCGCCCCGATGATCTTCACCATGAAAAGCGACAAGACGCCCAGCGCCATCCACGCCGCGCCGCCGCGCTCAAGCCCCGGCATGACGAGCAACATGCAAAGCGCGCCCGCCGCGAACAAGGCTATGCCGACCGTGGCGGACGCGCCGAACAGCCAGCGCACGTCCCCATCCCCGCGACGGGAGAACCGCCGCGCTATCAGGAAGAACGCGAAGTACACCACGCAGGTGCACACACGCATGGCAAGCGTTCCAGCTTCCGACCCGTTCGTGCCGAGCAGCTGCCCATCCGAGAGCCAGATGCCACCGAACATGCACGAAAGGCCCAACACTGCCGCAAACGCCGTGCGCACATCGGAGCCGCGCGACGGCATGCCTCCGTTATCCTCAGACCAAACCATCCCATCATCCTTCCCCTGCGCCTAAAAACGGCGCCCACGTGAAACGCGGCAAACCCCCGACGCGATGCGCCGGGGGCAGATCCACGATTCCGCCGATGATATCACGCTTGAAACCCAGGCATCCGCTACGCGCCAGCCAAATCCTTCAACGCCGCCTGCTCGGCGACGTGCCGATACGCGCTCACGTGCATGCACTCCTCGAGCTGGGCGACCACCTCGGGAAACTCCTCGAGGCCGTCGCGCCACTCGATGCCCGAGGCGCCCGCCGCCGCCCGGCCAGACTCGACGCGCGCCCAACGCCCGTCGACGTCGGCCTGGAAATAACCGGTCACGCACGCATCGCCTTCCGAAAACGGGTCGCCGTCGGAAAACAGCATCCCCGGGCATATCACGGCATCGCCGAGCGCATCGTGCGCCCAATCCTGACCGGACGGGACCACGTAGGCGGCATCGGCCCCGGCAAGGAGCACCAGCTTCGCCTTCTGCTCGAGCACAAGCCCCTCTTCCAGGCCCGCATCGTCGACGCGCACCTCACCGGCATCCGTCAGCTCGCCCGCGTCCCGCATATGCTCGGCCAGCTCATCGAGAAGCTCGCCCGTGCGGGAATCCTCCATGCGCAACGGCCTGCCGCGGCGCGCGTCGCGCACCGCGGCGGTCACCGCCACCCCGGCCGCGCCCATATCAGGACGCCAGCTTCCGGGAAATCATCTTGGTGGCGTTGACCATATGGCGGTTCACCGCCATCTCCTTGGCGGTGAAGCCCAGCGCCAAGCCCACCAGCTGAGGCAGGTGCAGCGTCGGCATGGTGATGTCGGCATCGTAGCTCTTCTGCGCATCCGCCTGCCACATGTCAATGGCCATATGGCATAAAGGACAGGGCGTGACCAGGCAATCTGCGCCAGCGTCCTTCGCCGTCAGGCAGCTCACGCCGTTGGAGAGCAGGGCCTCGCGCTCTGCCGGGTAGATGCTATGGAACCCGCAGCACGCCAGGCGCTGCTCGAAGTCCACGTTGTTCGCCCCGAGCGCCTCGGCCAGCATCTCCATGGAGCGCGGGTTGCGCGGGTTCTCGAAACCCATCACATCGGGCGGCATGAGGATGTGGCAGCCGTAGAAGTTGGCCACCGACAGGTTCTCCAGCGGGTTGACCACGTGGCGCGCAAGCTCCTTCAAGCCGTATTCGCGCTCGTCGACGAGCACCCAAAGGTAATGGGTGATCTCGCACGTGCCCTTGTACTCCAGCCCGCTTTCCGCAAGCGCCTCGTTGACCTTCGCGCGCAGCTCGGCATCCTCGTCCAAGCGCTTTTTCGCCGTGCGCAGCATGAGCGTGCAGGTGTTGCATACGGTGAGGATGCGGTCGAACCCGGCAGCCTCGGCCAACGCGATGTTGCGCGCATTGACGGCCACGCCGAGGAAGTCGTCGATGTCCTGGATCTGGGCGGCGCCGCAGCACGTCCAGCCCTCGATCTCCTTAAGCTCGATGCCCAAGCGCTCGCACGTCTTGAGCGTGGCGATCTTCAGCTCGCCCGCAGCGCTTTCGAGCGTGCAACCCGGGAAGAACGCATAGCGATGCTTAGCCACGGGACACCTCCTTCTCGTCGCAATCGCGCGGCTGCCTTGCCGCGAACTCGTACAATCGGCGCACGTCGTCGATGCCCTTGACCGGGTGCGGCATGTGCAGCGGGTTCATCTTGCCGGCCGCCACCATGCGCACCGCGAACGGCGTGCGGTTCACCGCCGTCTTGACCATGCCCTCGGTGCGCAGGGCCAGCATCGTCTCGTTGAGCAGGCCCGTGCGCTTCACGTCGTTATAGAAGCTGTGCGCATGGCGCGCGCCCTCGGACTTGGTCTGCCCCATCGACAGCGCGCGGCGGCGCAGATAGCTGATCTCCTCCGCCACGGGGATGTGCTTGGGGCACTTCGTCGAGCACTGCTGGCAATGGATGCACTTCCACAGGTTGTTCTCGAGCCGCACAGCACGCAGTCGGCGGGCTTGGCGATAAGGTGGAACTGCTCGGGGGTCTGCAGGTGGTCCTTGCGGTCCTTGTGCGGGCACATCCAGGCCTCCACCTTGCGCATCTTGTCGGCGATGCCGTCGAAGTTCACCACCAGGTCGCGCACGACCGGCAGATTGTTCAGCGGCTCGAGGAACAGCTCGTCGGTCCCGAACGTCTCAAGCAACGTGTCGAGCTGCGTCTCGCATGCAAGGAAGGCGTTGCCGTTGACCTGCACGGCGCAGCTGCCGCAGATGGCGTGGCGGCACGCGCTCGTGAAGCACAGGCTGGCATCCTGCTCCTCGCGGATCTTCGTGAGGCAGCCCAGGAGCGTATTCTTCTCATAAGGGATGGAATACTCCTGGTTGAACGCGCGCTCGCCATCGAAGCGGCGCACGTTGAAGGTGATCATGCGGTCTGCCATTTAGTAATTCCTTTCCTAGATCGGAAGAGCACACGTCAGAACTCCA
>CALEWN010000200.1 GCA_937925385.1 uncultured Senegalimassilia sp. | reverse complement strand
CCAAAGCGCCGGGGCCTCGGCGGCCAGAGCCGGGCCAGCGGGTCGCCTCGATCGCGCGGGCGAAGGTCTGGGTGGTTTCGTAGGCCGCAGAGCTGGACGTCGACGATATGGAAGCTTCTGACCTGGGGTTATGTCGCGGCTGATAGTGCGGACCACGGCGGAGAGCCGGAAAACCGCCCAGAACCCCGGAAGGGCGTCAAATCCGGGCCCGATTTCCTGCAAAACGGCCCAGAACCCGGGGGGCGCGGCACTAGAGAGGAGTGGAGCCCAAGCGTCCGCCCCTCTTCGCCGCTCTTCGCTCCCCTCCCCCGTTCGGGCATCAAGCATTCGCGCCCCTGATAGCCAAGCGCTGTCGAACAGCGGCAGATTCCCTGTAGGTCCCCGGAACCTTGACGGAAGCAAACCCGGACAGATAACGCTACGTCCCCTAAGTGTCATTCGCCCCCTCGCCAGCTAACTCTTTTCCGAGCGGTTCGATTGCAATTTGCTGGGAAACGGCTGCTGCGCTGGGGCTTCGGGAGCGGTAGAATAGGCAAGCTAACCACTTACCCCTTGCGCGACGCTCCTTCCGCAGGCGCCGCGCGCAGCACATCCGGAAGGAGGCGCCCTATGAAAATGGGTCCTCAGGACACCGTGTGGATCACCGGCGCGGCGGGGCGGATGGGCCAGGCAATCGAGCATTTCCTGGACCACAGCCGCTACAAGGTCATGACCAGCGACATCGAGATCGACGTGTCGAACCTGCACGAGGTGTTGAACTTCGCCGAGTCGTACCGACCCGACTTCGTCATCAACTGCGCGGCGCTGGCCAGCCGCACCGAAGCTGACGAGAACCCCGACAAGGCCTACAAGGTGAACGCGCTGGGCGCGCGCAATCTGGCCATCGCCAGCAACAACGTCGGCGCCACCATGGTGCACCTGTCCACCGACGACCTGTTCCCCGAGAACGGCGACCGCGCGTTCAACGAGTTCGACACCACGAACCCGCCGCACGTGTACGGCAAGTCCAAGCAGGCCGGCGAGCGCTTCGTCAACGAGCTGAACCAGCACCACATCATCGTGCGCTCCAGCTGGGTTTACACCGCCCGCCCCGACGACCTGCTCGGCCGCGCGCTGCTGGCAAGTGCCCAGGGCAAAACGGTGCCCGTGCCCGCGAACCAGTTCGCCTGCCCCACGTCGGTGGACACGTTCGCCAAGTTCGTCATCGCCGCCATGGAGTCCGACGAGTTCGGCACCTTCCATGCCGCCTGCACGGGCGTGACCAGCCGTTTCGAGTTCTTCGAACGCGCCTTCGCGCTGGCCGGCCAGCCTACCGGCAACCTGCGCGGCACCGCCAACCCCTGGCAGGGCTACCGCATCGAGCTTGACGACATGATGGCCCGCCTCACCGGCGTGTATGAGTTCCCCACCTGGGAAGACGACCTTGCAGCGTTCGCCGCCGAGCATGACCTTGCCGCGTTGGCCCGCGGCGCGCAGGAATAGGAGGGGCGCGTGTCTACCGAGATCAACATGGGCGAAAAGCCCAAACGCCTGCATATCGGCCTGACGGGGTCCATCCTCATCGCGCTGGGCTTGGGCCTTTTGTGCGGCGTCATCTTCCATTACCTGGTGCCCGCGGGCACGGTGCGCGACGACGTGTTCGTCAACGGCATCTTCTACGTTGTCGGCCAGGGCTTCATCCGCCTGATGCAGATGCTCGTGGTGCCGCTGGTGTTCTGCTCCATCGTGTGCGGCGCGTCCTCCATCGGCGACACGAAGACGCTCGGCACCATCGGCCTGAAAACGCTGGTGTTCTACCTGTGCACCACCGCGCTGGCCGTCACCGTAGCGCTGAGCATCGGCAACCTGATCAACCCCGGCCGCGGCGTGGACATGTCCAGCATGGTGGCATCCGACACCTCCACCCTGTCGGGCAGCGCCAACACCGACGTGTCGTTCACCGACACCCTGCTCAACATCATCCCGAAGAACCCCATCCAGGCGCTGGCCTCGGGCGATATGCTGGCCATCATCTTCTTCGCGCTGTTCGTGGGCATCATCCTGTCCACCATGGGTCGCAAGGTCGAGGTGGTACACCGCTTCTTCGAGCAGTTCAACGACATCATGATGAAGATGACCTCCATGGTCATGTACGTGGCCCCGATCGGCGTGTTCTGCCTGCTGGCGCGCACGTTCGCCAACATCGGCTTCGACGCGTTCCTCCCCATGGTGAAGTATATGCTGGGCGTTTTGCTGGCGCTTGCCGTGCAATGCCTGGTGGTGTACATGGTTCTGCTGACGGTGTTCGCGCGCATCAACCCGGTGAAGTTCCTGAAGAAGTTCGTGTCGGTGATGATGTTCGCGTTCTCCACCGCAACGTCGAACGCCACCATCCCGCTGAACATCGAGACGCTGGAGAAGAAGATGGGCGTCGACCGCCGCATCTCGTCGTTCACCATCCCGCTGGGCGCCACCATCAACATGGACGGCACCTCCATCATGCAGGGCGTTGCCGTGGTGTTCACCGCGCAGCTGTTCGGCGTGCAGCTGGGGCCGGTGGAGTACGCCACCGTCATCGCCACCGCCACGCTGGCGTCGATCGGCACCGCGGGCGTCCCGTCGGTGGGTCTGATCACGCTGTCGATGGTGTTCAACTCCGTCGGCTTGCCGCTTGAGGGCATCGCGCTGATCATGGGCATCGACCGCATCCTGGATATGACGCGCACCGCCGTGAACATCACCGGCGACGCCGTGTGCACCACCATCGTGGCCAAGCGCGCCGGGCGCATGGACACCGACGTGTTCAACGACCCGAACGCCGGCCGCGAGCTCGACGACGTGAAGGCCGCTTAGCGGGCTGACGCGCGGCGTTGCATCGTCGGCCGCAACGGTTGGTTTGCACCGTATGCGAAATCGCCCCGCTTCCATTGGAGGCGGGGCGATTTTTTGTGCTTGAGCGGGAAGCAGAAAGCAGCTTCCCTACCCTAATGGCAGCAGCCGCTGGAGTTCTTGCAGCTGGCGGGGCAGGTTTTGCAGCCTACCTTCGCCTCGCGCGCCAGCGGACTCGCGGTCGCACGAGTCCGCGGGCTCATACTGCCCGAGAGTCGGCGTGGGCCGCCCACCGCCCCTACCCGAACAGCCAGAGGGGGTCTTCCAGGTAGCGTTCGGCGCAGGTCACGGTGCCGGGGACCTGCTCATCGAGCAGGCCGGCGGGCAGCGCGTCGCGGTAGTGGTTGCGCGTCCAGCCGATCATCTGCAGACGGCGCAGCATGGACAGCGCGCAGGCGAACTCCAGCTGCGAATCGTCAAGCGCCGTCACGCTGCGATAACCCTCAACCCAGCGCTGCGCCATCGCCGGCGCATAGGGCTTATGCTCCACGAACGTGAGGGCCGCCGCGAAATCGTATAGGAACCACGAGTAGCCGCAGTCGTCGAAATCGATGAGCGTCAGCTCCCCCTCCGGACCGATGATGATGTTGGACGGCCGCAGGTCGGCATGGATAAGCCCCCAGTTCGCGGACGTGCGACCGTGGCGCGCCACCACCTCGCGCGCCGCCCATTCGGCGCGATCGAACAAAAACGACTCGTCGGCGGAAAGCGGTGCGTCGCGCCAGCTGCCCCAACGCGGATGATCGCCCGCGATCGCATCGATGTCCCAGGAGAAACGCGTGAAACCCTGCGGCGGGCGCCACTGCCTCGACTGCCCGTGCATGCGCGCGGCGCACGCGCCGATGGCCTCGTACCAGCGCGAAGGATCCGCCGGCGCCTCAAGCGTGGCGCCGGGGACGAAGCGCGTGCACACGCACAGCCACTCGAACCCGCCCTCGTCGCGGATGGTGGCCACGTCGAAGCCCGACGCCATGGGCAACGGCTCGACCACGTTCACATCGGCGATGTTCCCGAGCGCGCGCACCCACGACAGCTCGGACGCCACCGCCAACGCGCCGCCGGCGTAATCCGGCTGGCTCACGCGCGCCATCGCATACGGTTTCTCGTCCACCAGCACGGAGAACGTTGCGTTCTCCGACACGGTGACCAGGCGCAATTCCGTTCGGAACAAGTCAAGGCCCCAGGCAGCGCACACGCCCTGGTGCAGCCACCACGGCGCCAACGACCCCTGCCGGTACACGGCGAACGCCGCCAGCTTTCCCGCCCCGCCCGCAGCAGGCAAAGGCTCGATATCCCTCAGCCCCAACGCATGGGGCAGCGGCCTCTGGCCGCGCTTTCTTGCAGGCACGCGATCCTCCTCGTCCTCGGCTTCGGACGGCGCCGGACGCCGCCTTCATGCCGTAAACCGTACCGCCGCCCACGTTGCGAATCGGTTTCATGGCGAAACGAAACAATCCGTTTCGCGTTTCGAAACAAACCTGAACGCTTTTCGTTACGCAGGTTCTACGCGAAGGTCGAAAGCGCGAAACATCCCGCAAGGACAATGCTGGTCGAACACTTCGGTTAGGAGCACACATGCTATTTGGAGCCGCACGATTCCGCTCGGCGTACCGCCGCCGCGAGCTCTCGCCCGTCGAGGCGATCGAGGCGCAGCTTGCATACGCCGGCGAAGTTTCCGACAAGGTGAACGCCATCAGCCAGATCAGCCCGACGGCGATCGACGAGGCACGCGAAAGCGAGCGCCGCTGGGCCGCCGGATGCCCGATCGGCCCGCTCGACGGCGTGCCGGTGGTGGTGAAGGACAGCTACCACATCGCCGGCATGAAGCGCTGGCACGGCAGCGCCATCCACGACGGCGACGCCCCGTCGACCGGCACGTCCGAGCCTATCGCACGGCTACGCGGGGCCGGCGCCATCGTTGTGGCAAAGACGACCATGCCCGACATGGGCATGCTGGGCAGCGGCATCTCCAGCCAGTTCGGCATCGTCCGCAACCCGTGGGACACGGCCGTGAGCCCCGGCGGATCGAGCGCCGGCGTAGGCGCATCGCTGGCATGCGGTCTGGGCGCGTTCGGCCTGGGCACCGACATCGCCGGCAGCGTGCGCCTACCCGCCGCGCACTGCGGCTTGGCCGCCATCAAGCCCACGCAGGGGCGCATCGCCTACTCGCCCGCTTCGACCATGCGCTCGTCGGGCGTGATGGGCCGCAGCATCAGCGACGTGGTGGAAGGCTTGCTCGCGGTGGGAAAGGAGGCGCCCACCGACCCGATGTGCCTGCCAGGGGCGTTCCGCGCCACCGCGTTCGAGGAGGTTCTGCAGCGCCTGCCGCGCGCGGGCCTGCTGCTCGACGTTGGGTACGGCACCCCCACCGACCCCGTCGTCGCAGCCGCCGCGAAGGCCGCCGCGGCGCGCCTCGAGACCGCCGGGTTTGCCATCGAGCCCGTTTCGCTGGGACTCGGCGAAGCCGATTTCGCCAACGCCGACCTGGTGTTCAAGGCGCACGCCGCCGCCGAGGTGCGCGCGTCGCGCCGCCCCGAGGCGGTGCTTGACCTGGTAGGACGATGGCTCGAAGGCGCGGGCGCCATCCCCATGGCCGACTACGAGGACGCCATGTGCGGCCTGCTAGCCACCGTGGCGAAGATCGAGCGGGCGGCCGGCTCGTTCGATTTCCTAATCAGCCCCGTCATCCCCACGCTGCCGTTCGCCGCCGATTCCCCCGGCCCGGGCGATGAGGACATGCTGCTGCACCACACGCACTACACGGCCTGGTTCAACCAAACCGGCCAGCCGGCGGCGGTGTATCGCGAGGCAAACGATGCCGCGACCAACCTGCCCATAGGCGTGCAAGTTGCCGCGCGCCGCTTCGACGATGCCGGGGCGCTTGCCGTGGCCGGCTATCTGGAGGCCACGCGCCCGGCCGTTTCCCCGTTCCCCACGTTTGAGAAGGTGCCCGCATATGAGTAACGCAGCAACCCTTGAGCGACCCGCCGCCAAGCCCGCAGCCGTTGACAACACCGTCACCGCCGGCGCGCCGCTGCGCGACGCCAATGCGACCGTCGCGGCAAGCCGCCCTGTAACCAGCGCTTGGCAGTGGGTCGCGCCTATGACCTGCGACATCACCCCGAGCTGGGTGGGCGGGGACGGCGAGTTCACCGAAGGCGTCGGCCCAACGGGCCAGCGCGTGGTGCGCCGCCGCTTCACCGACGAGAACGCCATGTACGCCTCGCCGCTCGATAGCATCGTGACCGTCATGCGCGCCGCGGGCGAGGCCGGCATCGCGCCCGCGGTCGTGGAGGCCGCCGGCAACGACGTCATCACCGCGCAGCTACCCGAGACCTGGCGCGGCGCGAAGCTCGACGAGCTGCGCGACACGCGCCTGCTGCTGCACGCGCTGGATACACGCCGCGCCGTTCACGATCTTGACCTGGGGAGACGAATGCTCACCTGCGCACGCGGCGTTGCAATGCGCTCCGTAGCGCACGACGTGGCCATCATGCGCACCCGCTACGAGGAGGTCGGCATGACGCTGCCGCGCGACGTCGACCGCATCCTGGCGAAGCTCGAGCCGTTCATCGCCGCCGCCCCGACGATCGCCCGCGAGCCGGTGCTGTGCCACGGCGACGGCGCCGCCTCCAACGTGCTGTTCGACGCCGCCGACCCCGCCGTCATGCCGAAACTGTCCGGCTGGACCGTATGCGGCCTGCGCGACCCCTACGAGGAAGCGGGGTCGGTGCTTTCCGAGCTGCACCCGTTCTGCGTCGTGGACGACGCGCAGGTGCTGCGCCGCCTGGGACTCGACCCCTCCCGCACGTTCGCCGCGCAGGGCTTCGCCGTGCTCGACGGCGTGCTGTGGGCGCTGATCGGCCTGTGGCGCAGCAACGTGAACGCCGACAAATCCATCGACTGCACGAAATACGGCATGTGGCGTCTGGTGAAAGCGCGCCACCAGCTGGACACGTTCTCGGAATTGAACGAGTGGTTGGAGGAAGCTGCATCGCATCGGAAGTTGTATGAGAAAATCTGGAACAAAAAAAAATATGATCCGGGGGAAGAACGATTTGCAGCTTGGCGGAAAACATTCGAATCGGATTTAGATCAAAGATTATCGAAAGCAAGGAGGTTGAAATGGCTCAGATGGGGAAGTGTTGCTG
>CALEWN010000199.1 GCA_937925385.1 uncultured Senegalimassilia sp. | reverse complement strand
GGGTTGCCCCGCGCGTAAGATCGTCACGAAAGGCGACGGCAGCGCGCTTATGCGCGACCCGGATTTGGCCGCTTCCATCGTGTCCGCGGTTAGCCGGGCTGTGGAACACCCCGTTACCGTGAAGTTCCGCCGTGGTTGGGCCATGGGCTGCGAAACCGCGCCTGAATTTGCGGTTCGCATGCAGGATGCCGGAGCTGCCGCGGTCGCGGTGCACGGCCGTTACGCCGAGCAGCTGTATCGCGGGTGCGCCGATTGGGGCGTCATCGGGCGCGTCAAGCAGGCGGTGGATGTGCCGGTGGTTGGCAACGGCGACATCAAATGCGGCGCCGATGCCGTGGCCATCACTCGCGAAACCGGTTGCGATGCCGTCATGATCGCGCGTGCCGCTGAGGGTAATCCCTGGATATTCTCCCAGGCCGCAGCGTCGCTTGCAGGTTTGCCGGAGCCTTGTGCGCCTACCGTCGAGCAGCGCATCGCCATGGCCCGACGCCATGCGCGGCTGCTCGCACAGCGCGAAGGGCACAACATCGTGCGTATGCGCAAGCACGCCATGTGGTATATGACGGGCCTTCCCGGCGCCGCGGCGGCGCGTGGGAAGATCAACGCCTGCGTGGGCGTCGATGATTTCGACGCCGTGTTCGACGAGCTGCTCGAGATTGCGGGAAACCATGCATGATTCCTATCGCGCGCTGTACCTGCATCTGCCGTTTTGCGTGAAGCGCTGCAGCTACTGCGATTTCGCCACTGCCGCCGTGCCTGCCGAAAGCCCGCAAATCGACGAATACGTGGAAGACCTGTGCCTGCAAATCCGCCGCAAGTCCAAAGAAGGGGAGCTCGGCAACATCTCGACGGTGTATCTGGGCGGCGGCACCCCTTCCCATGTGGGTATGGCGCGGCTGTCCATGCTGCTGTACACGTTGGGGCTCTCCATGCGCCTGGAACCCGACGTGGAATGCACTATGGAGGCGAATCCCGAAAGCCTTACCTCTTCCATGGTCCGCGACATTTGGGCGCTTGGCGTCAACAGGCTCTCCATCGGCGTGCAAAGCTTCGATGACCATGTGCTCAACATCTTAGGACGCGCCCATGATGCGCAAGGCGCGAAGCGGGCCATCGCATGCGCGCGGGAGCGGTTCGACAACGTCAGCGTGGACCTTATGTGCGGTATTCCCGGGCAAAGCATCGAGTCGTTCGAGGACAGCGTGAAAACGGCCATCGAGTGCGGCGTTTCGCACATCAGCGTGTACCCGCTTACCATCGAGCCGCACACGCCTTTCGATGCCATGGTCTTGTCCGGGCAGATCGAGGAGCCCGATGACGACGTCGAGGCCGAGCACATGAAGGTTGCTGCGCGTATCCTCTCGCAGGCCGGTTATGCGCGTTACGAAGTCGCAAGCTATGCCAAACCCGGGTTCGAATGCCGCCACAATATCGCGTATTGGACCGGCGTTCCTTATCTGGGCCTGGGGCGCAGCGCGGCCAGCATGACGCAGAACGCCGAGCGGCGCATGCGCGTCCAAGATGGCCAGGTAACCGACGATCTTGATGCCAGGGAAATGGTTGCCGAGGACATGATGCTGGGAATGCGCATGTCCCGCGGCATCTCCGATGAGCTGGTGCAGCAGGCCGCGCAGCTGCTGCCGAAAACCTCTGAGACGCTCGATGCGCTGGCCGAGACGGGATTGTGCGAGCACGTCGACGGCCGGTGGCGGCCTACCGAGCGCGGGTGGTTGTGCGGTAATCAGCTGTACGGCGCCCTGTTCGATTTAGCATAGGGAGTGGCCGTTTCTTACGATTCGGTGCAATATTTAGCACTCCTATCATCTCGCTGCTAATATTAACTGTTACGAAATGGTTATACCGTAGTGGGTGAAAGGATGGTGGGGAAGCGTGCTTTCGGATAGGCGTCAAAAAGTGCTTGCAGCGCTGATCGAGGAATACGTCGCGCGCGCTCTGCCGGTAGGTTCGCGCACGCTTACCGAACGTTATCAGCTCGGCGTAAGCCCTGCGACCGTGCGCAACGAGCTTTCGGTTCTCGAGGATGGGGGCTATATCGCCCAGCCGCATACCTCTGCGGGCAGGATCCCCACTGATCAAGGCTACCGCGCTTTCGTCGACAACCTGCTAACCCAGGAAGGTGGCGAACAGGAGGACGAACGTTGCCAGGAGGCGGCCGACAAGCTCAGGCAAAGCGCTTCGGAGCTTGACGATCTGGTCGAGCAGACCTCTGCAGCGTTGACACGCCTTACCGACTGCCTGTCCATCGTGCTCGCCCCGTCGGTGCTCGACCTGCATATCAAGCAGCTCTCGCTCATCTCGTTGACGCCCACCAACGCGCTCGTCGTGGTGGTCACCGAAGACGGCCAGGTGTTCAATCGCCATATGGATTTCGCCGAGGAGGTTTCCAGCGACGAATTGGCACGCGTGCAGCATCTGCTCAACGAGGTTTTCGGCGGCAACACGCTGCACGATATCGAACACGGTTTGGGCCGGGGCATGTCGGAGGCGTTCGCCGATCCGCTCGTGCGCATGACGCTCGACGAGGTGCTCTCGTGCTTGCGGGAAGGCGAAGGCTCTCGCGCACATAGCCTTGGGTTCAGCGCGCTTTTGTCCCAGCCCGAGTTCAGCCAATCGCAAGCGGTGCTTCCCGTCATGCAGGTGCTCGAGGACGACACGGTGCTGCTGCATATCCTTGATGACACGGCATGCCAGGCAGATGGCCGCCCAACGGTGCGCATCGGATCGGAGAACCAGGCTTCCCAGCTCTCCGGCGTTTCGGTGGTGGCCAGTCGGTACGGTCGCGGGGATTCCGCCGGCGTGGTGGCGGTCATCGGCCCTACGCGCATGGACTATTCGAAGGTATTACGCGCGGTCCGCATCGCGGGCACTGCGCTCGGTGATTTGTAGGAACCTGGCGGGGTGCCCTGCCGGGGGAATGGAAAGGTGGATACGGCCAATATGGCGAAGGACTTGTACGAAGTTCTCGGCGTCTCCCGTGATGCCACGGAGGCGGATATCAAGAAGGCGTTTCGCCGCAAGGCGCGCGAACTGCACCCTGATGTGAACAAGGCCCCCGATGCCGAGGACCAGTTCAAAGAGCTCAACGAAGCATATGATGTGCTCAGCGACGCGAACAAGCGCGCGCAGTACGACCGCTTCGGCACCGTTCCCGGCGCGGCCGGCGGCGGTAACGGCTATGTCGATTTCGACGACTTGTTCGGCGGCGGCTTCGGCGATATCTTCAGCAGCTTCTTCGGCGGTGCCGGAGCGGGCGGTCCCCGTCAGCAGCGCACCGATGGCCGCGATATGGGCGTCGGCCTGCGCCTGACCCTTGAGGAAGTGGCCACCGGCGCCAAGAAGGAGATCGTTTACGATCGTTTGGCCCCGTGCGCCGATTGCGACGGTTCGGGCATGGCCGAAGGCGGCAAGCAGGTCACCTGCCCCGAGTGCGGCGGCAAGGGCCGCGTGGTCACCGTTCAGCATACGTTCCTGGGCGATATGCAGACGGCAACCACTTGCAGCAAATGCAACGGCACCGGCCAAACCATCGACAACCCCTGCCCTGAATGCAACGGCCAAGGTCGTGTGCCCGATCGCCAGCGCGTCACGGTCGAGGTTCCCGTCGGCATCCGCGATTCCCAGCAGCTTCGTCTCACCGGCTTCGGCGAAGCCGGCTTGCGCGGCGCGGCTTCCGGCGATCTTATCGTCACCTGCCGCATTCAACCCCATGAGTTCTTCGAGCGCGACGGAGACGACCTGCATTGTCGCGCCAACGTGTCCATCGTCCAGGCAACGCTCGGCTCCGAGATCGAGGTCGACGGCATCTTCGAGGACGAGAAGGTCAAGGTCCGCATCCCCGAAGGCCTGCAAAACGCCCAGATCGTGCGCGTGAAGGGCTTCGGCATGCCGCGATTCCGCAGCGAGGCGCGCGGCGATATGTACGTTCACGTCACCGTGGTCGTGCCGAAGAAGATCACGAAGAAGCAACGAGAGCTGCTCGAGCAACTGGCCCATGAGATGGGCGAGGACGTCGCCGAGGCTCGCACGCCGCTGCAGAAGCTGCGCGACAAGTTCAACTAATCCGCTTCGCCGCTTGGTTTGTAAGCGGTTCAGCTCGTGTGCGACGCTTTGCGCAACCGTGTATCGAACGGTTGCGCAAAGCGTTTTCGTTCCGGTACGTGTTGGTTCACCCACTGAACCGGCAGCGGCTTTTGGGTGCTGGCCGCCTTGCATGGTCTCGGGCAACCGAACCGGAAGTACTTGCATTTGTTCCATAAGCCCCATGCTCGCAGATAAGGATTCCCGTGTCGCTTTCTCAGTTTTTCCTTGATGAACAGGTTTTGGCCGATGAGGTCCAAGAACAGTTCCCGTTGGCGCTTTCGCGCGATGATGCGAAGCATGCCAAGGTTTTGCGCCTCGATCCTGGAGAGCATATCGCCGTGGTGGATGCGGCTCAGGATTACTTCGAATGTGAGATCAGATCTTTCGATGGCGCCACGCCCATCGTCGCCATCTCGGGCCATCTTGATGCTAAGCCGCTTGCCGCACATGTTTGCCTGGTGCAAGGCCTTGCCAAGGGCGACAAGATGGATACGGTCATCCGCCATGCTACCGAGCTGGGCGTTTCCGAGTTCATTCCCTTCACCGCCTCAAGAAGCATCATGAAGGTCGATGCGAAGAAAGCGGGGTCGAAAACCGAGCGGTGGCAAGCTATCGCGAAAAGCGCTGCCATGCAATCGGGGCAAACCCACCTTGCTCACGTGCATCAGCCTATGAAGCTTGCGCAGCTGAAAGTGGCGCTTTCGGCCTTCGATGCTATCGTCGTGTGCTGGGAGGAAGCGCCCGGTACCGCATTGCTGCGCGACGCCCTTCGTCCGGCGGTTCGCAATGCGTCCGCAGATCATCTTGCACGGATCGCGGTTGTGGTGGGCCCTGAAGGCGGTCTCACCCAAGAAGAGGTGGACGCTATCATGGCGTGCAATCCAAACGCAAGCATGGTGTCGCTCGGGTCCTCGATCCTGCGCACCGAAACAGCCGGCATCGTGGCGCCCGCGTTAGTGCTCTATGAAATGGGCGGCCTGGGGGCAGGTGAGCGCGCATGAACTTCGCCATCGTGAACCTCGGATGCAAGGTCAACCGCGTGGAGTCGGACTCGTTCGCTTCTGGCTTGCTTGCGCGCGGCGGTTTGGAAACGGGGCCGGATGCCGCCGATGTGGTGGTCGTCAACACGTGCACCGTCACGGGGGAAGCTGAGAAGAAGACGCGAAAGGCCGTCAGGCAAGTTTTGCGCGCCAATCCCGCATCGGATGTGGTGGTCACGGGATGCGCCGCGGCCATCGATGCCGATGCGTTCACGTCCATGGACCTCGATCGGGTGCATATCGCAGGCAAGCTGCAGGTAGATGACGTGCTCGATCGGCTGGTCGGGCCCATCGGCCACGGAGCGGTGCCGCTTGCGGTGGGCGAAGGCTTCAGAACGCGCGTGGGCGTGAAGGTGCAGGACGGATGCAACAACGCCTGCACGTATTGCATCGTGCACGTTGCCCGCGGCCGTGCGTCAAGCCGCCCTTCCCAGGCTATCGTCTCCGAGTGCGTCGCCCTTGCGCGCGAAGGCGTTCGCGAGATCGTGCTCACCGGCATCAACCTGGGTTCCTGGCGCGAGCAGAGCGAAAACGGCTGCGAACGTCTCGACGCTTTGCTCGAACGCCTGCTTGCCGAAACCGCCGATATCCACGAGGTCGGTCAACCTGCTTGCCGATTCCGCATCTCGAGCATCGAGCCCCGCGATGTCTCCGATGACCTGATTCGGCTGATGGCGCGATCGCAGGGCCGCATTTGCCGTCATCTGCATCTGCCTTTGCAGTCGGGCAACTCGAAGGTGTTGCGCGAAATGCATCGCCCCTATAGTGCGGAGTATTTCAAGGATCTTGTCGAAAAGCTTTACGCCGCCATGCCCATGCTCTCGCTTTCCACCGACATCATCTGCGGATTCCCGGGCGAGACCGATCAGGAGTTCGGCGACACCGTGGAGCTTGCGAAACGTTGCAAGTTCACGAAGATCCACGTGTTCCCGTACTCGAAGCGCCAGGGAACGCCGGCCGCCGAGCGTAGCGATCAGGTCGATCCCGAAGTCCGTTCCGCCCGTGCGAAGTATTTGCGCGAGGTCGCCGAGGCGCTTCGCGCCCAGCAGCTCTCGGATCGCGCCAGATCGGTGGAGCTTGCGTTGGTGGAGGAAGCGGGGCAAGCTATGACGGAAAGCTATTTCGAGGTGCCCGCGCCTCAAGGGGCGCGCATCGGGCAACTGGTTGCCGTCACGCTCTAGCTTGTGCGCTACGTGTGCGCCCTTCGCGTGCGCGGGGAAACCGCGAACGGGCGTGCTATACTTGCAGGCATGACAGACTCAACGCATATCACGCTTACCGCGCCGCCAACCGTGAACATGGCGCTCGTGGTGGGGGCGGGCGACTGCCTGCTCCACATAATCGAAGAGGCGTTCGATGCGCGTATCACGGTACGCGGCGATTCGGTTGTGCTCGAAGGCGATCCGGTCGAGGTGCAATCCCTCATGGCGCTCTTCTCCGAGCTTTTCAAATTCGTCGAAGGTGGTGGAACTCCCGATCAGGGGTTTATCCAGCGCGCACTCGATCTGCTCCGCACGGCCGAGTTCACCCCCTCCATGCTTCGCGAGGATATCTTGCTCACGTACCGCGGGCGCGCCATCAGGCCGAAAACCGCCGGGCAGAAGCATTACGTGGACGCCATCCGCAAGAACACCATCACCTTCGGCATCGGGCCTGCGGGCACCGGCAAAACCTATCTTGCCATGGCCATGGCCGTTGCCGCGCTCAAGCGCAAGGAGGTCGGGCGCATCATCCTCACGCGTCCTGTGGTCGAGGCGGGGGAGAACCTGGGTTTTCTCCCCGGCACCTTGAACGAGAAGGTCGATCCCTACATCCGCCCGCTCTACGATGCCCTGTTCGACATGACCGACATGGAACGTGCGCAGCAGCTCATCGAGAGCAACGTCATCGAGATCGCGCCTTTGGCCTTCATGCGTGGACGAACGCTCAACGACAGCTTCGTCATTTTGGATGAAGCGCAAAATACCACGCCCGAGCAGATGAAGATGTTCCTCACGCGTCTTGGGTTCGGGTCGAAGATGGTCATCACCGGCGATGTCACCCAGCTCGATCTGCCACGCGGCGTTTCGGGCTTGAAGGGTATCGAGGATATCCTCGGCGGTATCGAAGGCGTATCGTTTTGCAGGTTCTCGGGTAAGGATGTGGTTCGCCACTCGCTCGTGGCGGCAATCGTTTCGGCGTACGACCGCGCACAGGCCGACGCCATGCAGAAGAAGGGCAGCAATGGACGTTCAAATCAACTATGATTACCGCGGCGATGACCTGAAGGACATGCCGCTTGTCGAACTCGCGCAGTTCGTGCTCGATCATCAGGAAAAGCCTGAGAACACCGAGGTGTCCTTGAGTTTCGTCACCGACGAGGAGATCGCGCGCCTCAACGAGCAGTACCGCGAGATGCAAGGACCCACCGACGTCCTGTCCTTCGAATGCGACGGCGTCGAGGATGAGCTTTCCGATATGGTCCCGGCGGGCTTCGGCGATGTCTACGAGCTCGGAGATGTCGTCATCGCGCCGGATGTGGCCGAGCGCCAAACCCATGAGTTCGGCACCACGCTCGAGCAGGAGATCAGCTTGCTGTTCGTGCATGGATTGCTGCATCTGTGCGGTTACGATCACATCGTCGAAGAGGATGCCAAGGTCATGGAGGCCTTAGAGGATGAGATCTTAGCCGCCTGGAACGCGCGATAACGGCTATGGGAGATACGTCCCCCGACAACAAGTCCTTCGTGCGCTCCGCTGAAACGAAGGGCGAAGGGCAGCGGTATAAGCTCACTTCCGCGTTCGCCAATGCCGGGCGCGGTCTTGTCGAAGCGGTTCGCAGCGAACGCAATCTGCGCATCGACGCATGCATGGCCGTGGTGGCGGTAGCGCTCGGTATCGCATTGCGCATCGATGCGCCCTCATGGCTTGCCGTCATCATCTGCATCGGCATGATGTTCGCGCTCGAAACGGTGAACACGGCCATCGAAGCCGTGGTCGACCTTGCCAGCCCCGGGTACCACGAACTGGCTCGACGGGCGAAGGATTGCGCGGCGGGCGCTGCGCTTGCAGGCGCCTTTGCCTCCCTTGTGGTCGGCTGCATCGTCTTCATCCCGCCCTTGCTCGCCCTGATTGCTTCGTAAACAACCTTTTGAACCTAGGAGTCTTCATGGATCTCGACGCATATTTCGGACATGCCGCGCCCCCTTCCGGCGAGGGCTTCAAATCCGGCTTCG
>CALEWN010000198.1 GCA_937925385.1 uncultured Senegalimassilia sp. | reverse complement strand
GCCCATACATAATTCCGTTAACCAAATACCGATTCCGCTACTGTACCCCCGACACACCCGCAACCGGGCCCTCGGGCCCGCAAATCCTTCAAATGGCTGGCGATTACGCCCGACCGCATCATGCCCGCAACCGACCACACAGCCGAGCCCTTCGCGGCGCGCAACCGTGTAAACGCGGCCCTCCACGAACGCAAAAAGGACGCTGGCCGCAATTGCGGCCAGCGCCCTTTGCTCGCGAAGCAGGTCCGCGCCTCACCTCTTACTTGGCGGCGGCCCCTGCTCAATCCTCGCTCTATCCCTTACGCCTTCTCCACCTTCACGGCGCACACCTTGTACTCCGGCGTGGCCGAGATGTTGTCGAGCGCGGCGTTGGTCAGCCAGTTGGCGTTGCCGTCCTGGAAATGGAACGGCATCCACACCTCGCCGGGGTTGGTCTTGCCCGACACGCGCGCCTGGCTCTCGATGACGCCGCGGCGGCTGCTCACGCGCACGCGGTCGCCGTCGATGATGCCCGCGGCGGCGGCGTCCGCGTCGTTGATCTCGATGAACGACGTGCCGTCGATCTGGTTGAGCCCCTCGGTGCGGCCCGTCATGGCCTGCGCGTTGTACTGCGCCAGCACGCGGCCCGTCATCATGACGAGCGGGAACTCCTCATCGGGTTGCTCGGCCGACGGACGGTACTGCGCCAACGAGTATCCGCCCAAACCGCGCGAGAACTTCCCCTCGTGCATGATGCGCGTGCCCGGATGGTCCGGGCCCGTGCACGGCCACTGCAGGCCCTGCCCCGCCACGGCGGCGGAGTCCAGGCGCGCATGGCTGATGCCCGCGTACGACGGCGTCAGACTTGCCACCTCGTCCATGATCTGCGCGCCCGTGAGCGTCGGCTGGTCATACCCCATGCGGCGCATGATCTCGGCGAACACCTCGGTATCCAGGCGCGCGCCCGCCGGGCCGTCCACCGCCTTGCGCACACGCTGCACGCGGCGCTCGGTGTTGGTGAACGTGCCTTCCTTCTCCGCATAGCTGCGACCGGGCAGGATGACGTCGGCGTACTTCGCCGTCTCCGTCATGAACAGCTCCTCGCACACGAAGAAGTCCAACGACTCCAGCGCGCGGATGACGTGGCCCGTGTCCGGGTCGGTGCGCACCGGGTCCTCGCCGAACAGGAACAGGCCGCGGATGCGCCCGTCGATCATGGCGGGGAAGCACTCGGTGGCCTTCAGGCCCGCCGCCTGGTTCAGCTCGACGCCCCATGCGGCCTCGAACTTCGCGCGCATCTCGGGGTTCGCCACCTTCTGATAGCCCGTGAAGTCCGCCGGGCCCGCGCCCATGTCGCACGCGCCCTGCACGTTGTTCTGGCCGCGCAGCGGGTTTATGCCGCAGCCGGGACGGCCCAGCTTGCCCGCGGCCAGGGCCAGGTTCGACAGCGCCATGACGCCCTCGGTGCCCGTGGAGTGCTCGACCACGCCCAAGCAGTAGACGATAGGGGCGCGCTCGGCCGTCGCGTACATCTCGGCCGCCGCCTCCAGGTCGCGCGCATCGATGCCGCAGATCTCGGCCACGCGCTCGGGGGTGTAGTCGGCCACCATAGCGGCAAGCTCGTCGAAGCCCTCGGTGCGACTCTCCACGAACTCGCGGTCCACCAGGCCCTTGCGAATCAGCACGTTCACCATGCCGTTCGCGAACGCCACGTTCGTGCCGGGGCGCAGCTTCAGATGGATATCGGCCTTCTTCGCCAGCCCGATCTCGCGCGGGTCCACCACGATCAGCTTCGCGCCGCGCTCGACCGCCTGCCGCAGACGCATGCCCATGACCGGGTGCGCCTCTTCCGGATTGCTGCCTACCAGCAAGATGACCTGCGAATCCTCGCACACATCTTTGATTGAGTTCGTCATTGCGCCCGAACCAAGTGTAGTTGCCAGACCGGCAACGGTAGGGGCGTGTCAAACACGTGCGCAGTTATCGACATTGGGGCTGTCGAATGCGCACCTCGCCATCTTCTGGAACAGATAGATATCCTCGTTGGTGGAACGCGAGCACGCGAACGCCGCGATGCTCTCGCCGCCGTGCTTCTCCTTGAGCTCGGCGAACCTACGCGCCACCAGGTCGAGCGCCGTATCCCAATCGGCCGGCTCGAACTCGCCGGTCTCAGGGTTTTTCACCAGCGGCGTGGTGATGCGGTCGGGGGAGCTCACGAAGTCGAAGCTGCCGGATCGGCCCTTCACGCACAGCAGCCCCTCGTTGGACGGGCCGTCGGCGGCCTGCACGTCCACAATCTGGTCGCCCTTCACCACCAGGTCGAGCTGGCAGCCCACGCCGCAGTGCGGGCAGGTGGTGCGCACGGTATGGGTATCCCACTCGCGGTACAGCCCGCGGCGCTTCTCCACCAGGGCGCCCGTCGGGCACGCCTGCGCGCAGTTGCCGCAGCTCTCGCAGATGGTGGCGTCCCAGTTCGGCCCGAACGGCGCGCGGATGGTGATGCGCACGCCGCGCTTGCCCGTCTGCAGCACGTGGTTGCCGGCCGCGTTGTTGCACGCGCCCACGCAGCGCTGGCAGGCGATGCACAGGTTGGGGTCGAAGCGCAGGAACGGGTTGGAATCCAGCACCGGCTTGCGCGTTTGCGCAACGGGGAAGGTGGGGTGCGAGACGCCCACCTCGCGCGCCACGGCCTGCAGCTCGCAGGCGCCGTTTTTCACGCAGCTGAAGCAGTAGTCGGTCGAATCGAGGCCGTGGTTGGATATCAGCAGATCAACGGCCATGCGGCGGTACTTCAGCACGCGCTCGGTGGCCGTTTGCACCTGCATGCCGTCGACCACGCGCGTGGTGCACGCGGGCACGGGGGCGTCCTGCCCCTCGACGTCGACCACGCACACACGGCACGACCCGATGGCGCTGCGCTCGGCCAGGTAGCACAGCGTGGGGATGTGGATGCCGGCCTCGCGGGCGACCTCCAAAACGGTCTGGCCCTCGCGCACCTCGAGCGCGCGGCCGTCGATGGTGATGTTAAGCATACTGGATACGCCCCCCTTCGCAGGCGCCGGCGCCGAAGTGGTCGCAGCGCAGGCAGCGGCCGCATTCCTGCATGGCCTCCTCCGTGCTCATGGGAACCTCGACGGCATCGAAATCGTTCTTGCGCTCGCGCGCGGGGCGCTCGAGCACCTCCACGCGGCCATACGCCGCGCGGTCGTTGGGCTGGGCCGGCGGAACCGCCACGCCGCAGTCGAGCGTGTGGTTGAAGCCCAGCATATGGTCGATGTTGCGCGCGGCCACCTTGCCGGCGGCGATGGCCTTGATGGCCGACGCCGGGCCGGTTTGGCAGTCGCCGCCCACGAACACGTTCGCGCCCGCGGAGGCGTCGGCGCCGCGGGCGGCAAGCGCCTCGGCGTCCATCCGCGCATGCAGCTGCTCATCGGCCTTGAACTCGCCCCATTCGGCCGCCATGCCGAACTCCTCGAACGGCGCGGACACGATGTTCTGGCCCACGGCGATCAGGATGATGTCGGCGGGGATGCGCATCTGTGGCTTGTCGGCGGCCACGGGCGCGGGGCGCCCGCGCTTGACCGGGCCGATCATCTGGGGGTTCGTCAGCAGCGCGCAGCAGCGGCCCTGCTCGTCCTTCTCGATGGCGGCCGGCGCCTGCAGCGTGATCATCTCCACGCCCTCGGCGATGGCCGACTCAATCTCGGCCGGCAGCGCCGTCATGTCGGAAATGCGGCGGCGATACACCACCGACACCTCCTCGGCGCCGGCGCGCACCGCCGTGCGGCAGCAGTCCATGGCAACGTTGCCGCCGCCGATGACGGCCACCTTCTTGCCCGTGAAGTCGGGATAATCGCCGTCGCCGATGCGTCCGAGCAGGTCGACGGCGGAGAACACGCCCTCGGCGTCCGTGCCGTCGATGCGCAGGCCCTTGCCCGTTTGCGCGCCGATGGCCACGTACACGGCATCGTAATCCGCGGACAGCTGCGCCATGCGCGCGGCGTCCACGGGGCTTTCGGTATGCACGGTGATGCCGCCCACGGCCAGGATGCCGCGGATGTCCTCGTCTAGGCGCTCGCGCGGGAAGCGGTACGCGGGGATGCCGTAGCGGATCATGCCGCCCAGCTGCTTGCGCTCCTCGAACACGTCAACGTCATGGCCCATCAAGGCGGCGAAGTACGCGCAGGTCAAACCGGACGGGCCACCGCCCACGACCGCCACGCGGCGACCGGTTGCGGGCAGACGCTTCGGCACGGGCACCTGGTCGGCGCGCGCGTGCTCGCAGGCGAACTCCTTGATGCCGCGGATGTTGAGCGGCGCGTCGATGAGCGTGCGGCGGCAACGCTGCTCACAGGGATGCTCGCACACCAGACCGCATGCGGTGGGGAACGGGTTGTCCTTGCGGATCATCTGCACGGCGCCGGCGTAATCGCCCTGCGCCACCAGCGCGATGTAGGCGGGCACGTTCACATGCGCCGGGCAGAACGTCTCGCACGGCACCGACTGGCCCACGCTGCGCTGGCATTCGTGCTTGCTCACATGGCTTTCAACTTCGGCGGCGAAGGCGTCCAGGCCTTCCAGCAGGGCGTTCGCCGACTCGTAGCCGATGGCGCAATCCGACGTGTCGCGCACCATCTCGGCCAGCGCGCGCATGCGCTCGACCTCGGCAGCGTCGGCCTGGCAATCCACCAGATGGCGCAGCATGCCTGCCAGCTGGGGCAGGCCGTCACGGCACGGCACGCATTTGCCGCACGTTTGCAGCGCGCCCTCCTCGAGCAGCGTCAGCTGCTGCGCCAGAGGGCACATGCCCGGCGGCATAGCGTCAACGCGACGCTTCTGCCGGTCCAGGAACCCGCCGATGCGGGCATCGTCCGCCGAAGCGGGCGCAATGGACAATCTCGTCATTTCTCCCCCGTTTCGCCCGCTTACGCGGGCTTGCAACGCTTATATGTCACGGCGATCCGCTAGACCGCCCCATCATACTCCTAGTGTTTTGATACTTGCGCAGTATCCTATTGCATCCGGCAGCGGTTCAGGTTTCCGCCCTGTTAACCTTCCGAAGAAACACAAGCCGCAAAGCGAAAAAAGGCCGCCGCCGAAACGCAAGCCGAAAACGGCAAACGCTCCAGGCGACGGCCCTTAAACCCCAAAGATGCACCCGCCGGACACTTCGGGGACGTAGCGCTAAGTGTCAGGAGCCAGCCCGCGAAAAGCCCAAGCGCCTCGAACGCGTAGCGTTATCTGCCCGAGCAATCCGGACGCTCCAGATGCGCGGCATCGATCGCCCGAAAAGCACGCATCTCAAACGCGCGGCCCTACGCGCCCGGGGCCCCGCCCCACGCAGGCCCGCGCCCCTTCCGCGCAAAACCCGCCTTACAGCGCGGCCTTGATGGCACGAGACAGGTCCTCGAAGGTCTCGTACGCGGGGATCTCCGGATGCTCTGCCTTGATGGTGACGGTGCTGCGGAACAGGAAGCCCGCCTTCGACGCCTTGATCATGCCCAGGTCGTTGTAGCTGTCGCCCGAGGCGATGGTCTCGAAACCGCAGGAATGCAGCGCGCGGACCGTGGTCAGCTTCGTCTGATCGCAGCGCATGCGGTAGCCCGTGATGGTACCGTCGTCGGCAACTTCCAGCGTGTTGCAGAAGATGGTCGGCCAGCCGAGCTTCTCCATGATGGGCTGGGCAAACTGCTCGAACGTGTCGCTGATGATAATCACCTGGGTCTGCGCGCGCAGGTCGTCCAGGAACTCCTTGGCGCCGGGAACGGGCTGGATGTCGGCGATGACTTCCTGGATTTGCGGCAGGCCCATGCCGTGGCGGCGCAGCACATCCAGGCGGAACTGCATGAGCTTGTCGTAGTCGGGCTCATCGCGCGTGGTGCGCATCAGGTCGGGGATGCCGGCCTTCTCCGCGAACGCGACCCAGATCTCCGGTGCCAGCACGCCTTCCAGGTCCAGACATACGATATTCATTCCCATGAGGGTTCCTTTCACGCCGTCGTTGCTTTCGCAAGCCTCTTATGCGCATAAGCATAGGCTAACCCGCCGACGCGCCCGGGCACGTTCCGGCCAATGCCGCGAGCGAACGGGGAAACGGCAAGAAGACCAGCACGCTTAAACGACGGAAGAAGAGACAAAAGCCGATTCTCACCTCACGCAGCCAGGCGCGTTACTGGAACGATGAAGGCTTCTTCCTCGCAACGCAAAGCGCAACCGCCCGACGCGTCCCTTGACAGGGTTTTGTACGTTGCCGTTTGGCTCACGTTCATGGCCAATGCGCGAAGCAGCGCCAACGCCGCTTCTGGCCGTCCGTGTTTTCCCGCACCATTTCGGGCCGTTGATCTCCGCACAACCAAAAGATTCCATAAGGAAGGGCATCTAGACAGTTTTCCACCAGCTGCGGCATATATCCTTCAGGCATCGATTTTTTGTATCCGACGTGGCAAAACCCTTCGCCACGTTATTTCGTTCGGTATTTTATAGGCTTTCCGTTTGGTAAATTATACGGTTTCCGTTCGGCATTTTCCGCACAGTGAAGCACCCTGCAGCAAAAGCCCCTCGCAGTGCTTGACCGCGAGGGGCTTTCGTTCGCTAGGTTGCGACAGGGGGCGGGCGATTTGCCACGTTTCCGCACGCCTACCGCGTTGCAACCTGCAGCAGCGCCTCAACCATCCCCAGCAAGCTGGCGAAATAACCATCAGGAACTGCTTCGGTCGCCTTTGCACGGAACACATCAACCCACGCCGCAGGATGCTCGACCGCAAACGATGCGGCTTTCCGCACGAGCGCAGCGGCATCGTCGACCGCAACCGCACCCGCCGCATCGCCATCGGCCGCAGCCGCGCGGCGGAACAGCTCGGACAGCAACAGCAACTCGATACCCATATGGTCCTCGTACTGGTGATTCTCGTTGGAAAGCCCCAGGCCGGCCTCGCGCAGAAGCTCGCGCATCTCGAACGTCGCCTGACCAAAGCCCACGGACGTCTCGACCCCGGCTGCCGCGGCGCGATACGCGGTTTCCCACGGGGCCGCCGCCGGGCGCGGCGGACCTACGAACAGCCGGGTGTACTCCACCGCACAGCGTGTGACAGCATCCTGGTCGGCGCTTTCGCACCGTCGCCCAAACGCCGCCGCCCACATCGCGCAGCTCTGCGCGGCACGCGCGACACCTTCGTCGCCAAACGTCGGGAACGCCTCCCAAAACGCCGGGTCAAGCCCCACGTTTGCCGTTTGCGTCATCGGCGCCAGCAACGAGTTGCCG
>CALEWN010000197.1 GCA_937925385.1 uncultured Senegalimassilia sp. | reverse complement strand
AAACGTCAAATCCTACGTGATGCGCATCGCCCGACATGCGTTGGGCGGCATGGACAACCGTCGCGGGGAGTTTTTTCCCGATAGCGGTTTTGCGGCTGAGTTGAGCGCGTACTTCAAGGGCGATCGCGACTTCGTCGACCTTTCCGTGCAGGTTGCACAGTTCATGTCCGAGGAGCTCGGTCGCATGGAGAACCCCTCGTCGTGCGATCTGTTGGTGGTCGATTTCGAGGATCAGGAAAAGCCGCCCGCAATGCCCCCATTGGCCGACGATGCCACTGAGGAGGAGATTGCCGCGGCAACCGCCGCCGCTGAGGCTGCCGCCTACAATGCGCGCAGCGAGCATTACTTCGGCATGCTGCTGCTTGAGAGCAAGCCGGCCTTCATGCACGAAGTTGGCCGTGGCGAAGACGGTGCTACCCGAAACAATATCGAGCGGCATCACGCCATTTTGCCGAACCCTTCGCAGAAGATCGCGTCGTTTGCGCTGGTGAACGCCCGAACTATGGCGGTGCAGTTCGTTGACAAGCCCCGCCAGATCGCCGGCGAGGAGCGCTGGCTCATTCCCGACGGCCTGCTGCAGTGCTCTAACGAGGCTTCCAGCAAAGAACTGTTCGATACCACCATGGGCCTGGTAGAGGAAGTTGCCGAGGAGTTCGGCGTCAACTCCGCCGTTGCCATGGGCCGCGCCAAGGCCTATCTGGCGGAGAACGCCGACGATTCCGACGAGGTGCCGTTCGACGAGTTTGTGGACGAGGTATTCGACGACGAAGGCCCCCGTCGCCGTTTCGAGCAAGCAGCCGCCGACGAGCAGCTTGGCGACCGCGTGCACATGGAACGCGACGTTGCGAAACGCGTAAGCCGCAATCATAAGATCGTCACCGACACGGGCATCGTGCTGACGTTCCCTGCCGAGTATAGCCACAACACCGAGCTTATCGAGTTCAAAAGCGCGCCGAACGGCCTCATCCAAATCGAGCTCAAAAACATCGGCAGCATCGAGAACCGCTAACTATCCAGACGTCCCCTAAGCGTTCGAGCGGAGCGTTACTTCAGGTAGGCGCCGGTTTGGCGGTTCCAGAGGTTGGCGTATTCGCCGTTGGCCGCTACCAGGTCGGCGTGCGGGCCGTCTTCGACCACTTTGCCCTTGTCAAGGACCACAATCCTGTCAAGGCTGGCCACGGTTGAGAGACGATGCGCCACGACGATGCAGGTGCGACCGCGCATGAGCGTTGACAGCGCATCTTGCACGAGCGCCTCGCTCTCGGAGTCAAGGGCGCTCGTGGCCTCGTCAAGCACGAGCACCGGGCAGTCGGCCAGCAGCGCACGCGCGATGGCGACGCGTTGGCGCTGACCGCCGGAGAGCTTCACGCCGCGCTCGCCCGTGATGGTGTCGAACCCTTCGGGAAGATTTTCGATGAAATCCAATGCGTTTGCTTGGGCCGCCGCCTGGCGAATCTGCTCCATGGTGGCATCGGGACGGCCATAGGCGATGTTTTCCGCGATGGTCGCGCTGAAGAGCTCGCTCTTTTGCAGGACGGAGGCGACCTTCTCGCGCAGGGCCTTCTGCCGGTACTGGCGCACGTCCACGCCGCCTACCCGGACCGTGCCCTGGTCCACGTCGTAGAGGCGGCAGATGAGGTTCACGATGCTGCTCTTGCCGGAGCCAGTGCCGCCGATGACGCCTATCGTCTCGCCGGACTTGATGTGCAGGTCGATGTCGGAGAGGACGGCCTCGCCGCTGCCGTGCTTATAGGAGAAGCTGACGTGGTCGAAGTCTATGCGGCCGTCGGGGACCTCGGAAATGGGCTCCGCGGGGTCGTGCAGGTCGGGTTTTTCATTGAGCACCT
>CALEWN010000196.1 GCA_937925385.1 uncultured Senegalimassilia sp. | reverse complement strand
GAGCAAGGCGGGGAAGCGAAAGACGCCAAGCTCGACCTCAAGGAGCTGCTCATGCTGGCCATCGCAACCAGCATCGATGCGCTTGCCGTGGGCATCACCTTCGCGTTTCTGCAGGTGGCCATCGTGCCGAGCGTGACCATCATCGGCGTGACCACCTTCGTTCTCAGCTTCGTGGGCGTTGCCGTCGGCCATTTCTTCGGCGCGCGCTTCGAGAAACCCGCAACCATCGCGGGCGGCGCGGTGCTCATCCTCATCGGCGTGAAAACACTGCTCGAGCATCTCGGGATAATCGCCCTCTAAACAGCGAAGCGGCCGCTCATCGGAGCGGCCGCTTTCGTTTTGCTGCATATATAGGTGCGCGCAAGGTTTCGCCTTCGCTTGCGCAGCGCATCCGGGACGCTATTCCACGGGGTAGCTGCCGAGCACCTTCACCTCGCGCAGCTTCAAGCGCAGGCAGTTCAGGGCGGTTTGCACCTCAAGGTCCTGCGTGGAGCCTTCGATGTCCACGAAGAACATGTAGTCGCCGAGCGCCTGCTTGGTGGGACGGCTTTGGATTTTGACCAGGTTGATGCCGGCGTAGGCGAACTCGGACAAGATCATGAGCAGCGCGCCGGGGCGGTCGGTCTGCAAGAACAGCGCCAGCGACGTCTTGAACTTGCTGCCCGTCAGCACCGGGACATGGCCCTGGCGGCCGATCAGCGCAAACGACGTCTGGTTGCCGAAGTGGTCCTCGATGCCCGTTTCGGCCACGCGCGCGCCGTAGAGCTGTGCGGCGAAGGCGTTGCCGATGCCGGCGACCGACTTGTCGGCAGCCGCGCGCCGCGCGCTGTCGGCGGTGGATGCCACGGTCACGGTGGGGATGCCGTGCAGGTTGTCGTTAAGGTAGCGGCGGCACTGCGCCAGGCCCTGCGGATGGCTTGCCACCGTTTTCACGTCGTCCAAGGTGGCATCGGGATGCATGATCAGACAGTGATGGATGTCAAGGACATGCTCGCCTAAAATGGTGGCGCTCGAGCGGAACGCGAAGTTGTCGAGCGTTGCCGTCACCGGCCCCTCAAGCGCGTTCTCCGTTGCCACCACGCCGTATTCGCATTTCCCGCGGTCCACGCAGTCGAATACCTCGGACAGCGAGGGGCATTCGATAAGCTGCGGGTCGTCTATGCCTAAACGTTTGGCGAATGCGCGCGCAGCCTCGTCGTGGTAGGTTCCGGCGGGACCCAGATAAGCGAACGCGGATGGGGGTTCAGCGGTCATGCAAAGCTCCTTCATGCAGATTTATTCATTTATCTTGCGAAGATATGATAACGGTTCCGTATAAAAATGCGCGAGTGATAACATAACCAACAGGAGTGGAGACGACTGGGGATGGAAGTCTGCGATTTCATCCCCAATCGGCGAAGGCGCGCGTGCGCGTTTCGCGACGGAAGGCCCGGGTTCTGCAAGCCCCGCGCCTTCCGTCGCGTTGCGTGCGGCGCCATCAAGACCGCAAGCCCCATCGTCGGTATGACCGCCCTCGGGCCGCGCGTCATCGCGTATCTTCGCTCCATATGCAAAAAGGGCCTGGAAACAGGCCAGACGAGATACACCTGTAAGGAGGTGTGCGTATGGAAGGAGAGGCCGCAATGTCCGCGTTCGCGAACATGCTTGAGGCCAGGGGGGTCACCCGTCGCGACTTCATGAAGTTGTGCGGTACCGTGGCCGGTCCCAGTTGACGGTCCCGCAGGTCGCCCAGGCTCTCGAGACGTCCGTCATCGGCGCCACGAAGGGTAACCTCTACCCGGTCATCTGGGTCGAAGGCGCATCCTGCACCGGCTGCACCGAGTCGTTCGCCCAGGCTCAGACGCCCAACGCCGCAGAGGTGGTGTTGGACATGATCTCCCTGAACTACTCCGAGACGCTGTCCGCTGCAGCGGGCTACTCGATGGAGGAGGCCAAGGAGCAGACCATCGAGGCCGGCGACTACATCCTCATCTACGAAGGCGCCATTCAGGAGAAGTGGGGCGGCAACGCCCTGCGCGTGGCCGGCAAGCCCGGCACCGAGCATCTGATCGAGGCCGCAAAGAACGCCAACGCCGTGGTCGCGCTGGGTTCCTGCGCCGTCAACGGCGGTTGGATGGGCGCCAAGCCTAACGTTACCGACGCCATGGGCGTGCAGCAGTACCTCAAGAAGGCCGGCATCAACGTGCCCGTCATCAACGTCCCCGGCTGCCCGGCCAACCCCGAGTGGCTCACCAGCTTGCTTGTCGACGTTGTGCTCATGAAGCTCAAGCCCGCCGATCTGGACCTCAACTCCGAGGGCAAGCCGGCCGGCATCTTCAACCAGACCATCCATGACAACTGCGAGCGTCGCGGCCACTTCGAGAACGGCGAGTTCGTCTACGAATTCGGTTCCGAAGAGGAGAAGAAGGGCTACTGCCTGTACCCGCTCGGTTGCCGCGGCCCTCAGACCAAGTCCAACTGCGGCGTGGTCATGTGGAACGACCGTCGCAGCTGGTGCGTTCAGGCCGGCGCCCCGTGCATCGGCTGCTGCGAGGCCAACCCCAACGACCCGGGCCAGAACTGGGTCGAGGTGAACACCCCGTTCCTGAAGCGTCATCGCAGCCTGCACATCGGCGACTGGGACGTGCAGCCCACCACCATCGCCGTGGGCGTTACCGGCATCCTTGCCGCAGCGCTCGTGGTGCACGGCTTCGGCATGAAGGCCACCGGTCGTATGGACGGCGGCGCGGACTTCGAGAAGAAGCGCGCCTGGGATGCCAAGCACCCCGAGAAGTCCGTTGGCACCTACGAGGTGTCCGAGGCCGAGCGCCAGAAGATGTACAAGGAAGACACCGGTCACGACGACCCCAATGCAACCAAGGAAGGGAGGTAAGCCATGACGCGTTCCGTAATCGATCCCGTAACCCGTATCGAGGGCCATCTGCGCGTTGAGATGGAAGTCGAGAACGGCAAGGTATCCGACGCCTGGGTATCCGGTGGCTGCTTCCGCGGCATCGAGCTGGTCGTTGAGAACCGCACGCCCGAGGACGCTGCCCAGATCGTGCAGCGTATCTGCGGCGTTTGCCCCGTGTCGCACGCCCATGCCAGTTCCATCGCGGCTGAGAAGGCTTACGGCATCACCATCTCCAACAATGCCCGCATCATCCGCAACATCCAGGAAGGCGCCCAGTTCTTGCATAGCCACATCCTGTGGTTCTACAACCTGGCCGGCCTTGACTACGTCAACCCGCTGAACGCGCTGAAGGCCGACCCGGCCGACGCCATGGATCTGGCTCGTGCTGCCGGCACTTCCATGAACAGCGACTTCGTTGCCCTGAAGGAGCATCTGTCCCAGTTCGCCGAGAATGGCCAGCTGTCCATCTTCAGCGGCAACTGGTTCGATGCCGAGGACGGCACCGGCTTCAAGCTGCCGCCCGAGCTCGATCTCATCTGCACGGCCCACTACCTGGAGGCCCTGGGCATGCAGGCAAAGGCTTCCCAGATCAGCGCCCTGCTGGGCGGCAAGATGCCGCATATCATGACCCTGCGTCCGGGCGGCACGGCCTTCGTGCCCACCGCCCAGAAGCTCGACGACCTGAAGCTGCTGGTCGACGAGCTGTACAACTGGGTCGAGGCGACCATGATCCCCGACGTGCTGGCTATCGCCCCGTACTATGCTGATGCTTTCGGGTACGGCAAGGGCCCGGGTCGCTACATCGCTTGGGGCGTCTTCGAGCGCGAGGACTTCAAGATGTCCAACCGCTACCTGCCCTCCGGCGTGCTCGACGAGAACCTCAACCTCTCCGAGCCTGACGAGAAGGCCATCGCCGAGTGGGTCGGCCGTTCCTGGTACAAGGGCTCCGAGACCTATCAG
>CALEWN010000195.1 GCA_937925385.1 uncultured Senegalimassilia sp. | reverse complement strand
TACCTTGCCTCATCTTTATGGCTCTATAATCTTCTTTATTTCCATCGCCGCAACCCTTCTTGCGCTTATGCCGTTGCCTGAGCTTTTGCAGGACGCCCGGCCTTAGGCTTTTCGACAAGGCGGGCCTCTATGCTATCGAGCGTCACCCAAACAGTGCCCCCATCCCTAAAAGCTTCCAGCTGATTCGCCTTGACCATCTGCGAAACACGACCCTTGGTAACGCCGAGCATTTCAGCCGCGCGCGATGCGTTAACTTTGCGAACAGTGCCTTTGTCGGCATTGACCGCGACAATAACAACCTTACCGCCATTTTTCGGCTGGTTGCCAAACGTCTGCTTCGGAAAAGGCTCATCGTGGATTGCCTGATATTCACACTCACCCTGCAACCATTCTGCAGCCATTTCACAGGCATCGGCAAAAATGGCTGCCGCAACTGCCCGGCGGATGTAGGCGAAACGATCGGAACTTCTTTCATCTACTGCGGCTATCATTGATGCCGGAAACTTTACCGTAACCGTTACCAGCGGCTCGTCGGCAATTGCTGCAGGACCAACAGGTATACAGTCAAGCCGACCATCCCACGTGCCCGACTCGTATTCCGCACACTCACGCTCAATATCTTCCGCAGAGAGTGTTTGCCCATTCGCAAGTTTGCAATCAGCCATAGTTACAACCTCCTTTGCGCGCACGCTATCTCGTGCATCATTTCCTTAGTTAGAGGTGTCATAGCATGGTACGCAAGCCACTCGCCGTTCTCCAGCAACGCGCCCACAATCTCTATTTCACTGCCGTCCAAACCAAGACCGATTCTCACTTCTCACTCGCCCGGTACACGCACTGCGCCAATCCCGTAATGCTCCCATGCGTATTTAATATCTTCGCCAGTGCTCAATCACTGTTTTTTGCTATCTGCATCATCGATTTGTAGCTTTCGCTCAAGAGCTTTCAGCGTTGGATTTCCCTCGAGCGCCGCAAACTGCTCCCTGGCCATGGCATTTAAATATTCTGCGCGCTCTTCCCTACTTGCCCCCGCCTTTATAAGCTGCGCGTTCATACTTTCCAAGTTTGCCAACACCACAAGCTGACGCAGCGTTGCCGCATCACGTATGTTCCCTAGTTTGCCAAGATTTTCGTCGCGCCACTGCTTCGCCGTTTTCCCGAACAATGCAACATTAAGCACATCGGCCTCCGTTGCATACGTAAAGTGCGCGCCTTTCCCAGCAATATCCGGAATCAAATTGCTCTTTACTGCTTCCGTATGAATTTGGAAATTGATTTTTGAAAACAGCCGCTTCTCATTCCAACCAAGTGACAACCTGCTGCTTTCGTCAGCCTTCAACCGTCGATAATCTTCGATAACGTACAACTTGAATTCCGGTGATATCCACGATGCGAATTCGAAAGCGATATCCATATGAGCATACGTTCCGCCATAGCGGCCACGCTTTGACCTGATGCCTATAGCCTGTGTAGCAGAAATCCATTTCGTCGGCGTCAGAATAAACGAATTGAGTCCGGCCTCCTTTTTAAAGGCATCGAATTCGATGCCTTTAAAACGCGGGTTATGAATTTCCTCCCAAACACCCAAAAACTCAATGGTGTTACGATTGCGCATCCAGTTTTGTATGACCATCTTCGGCTCATCGCTTTTGTACCTTGCGATGTCCGTTATCGAAATAAAATCATCTTGTGTCCCATCGCCCACAACGCAAATTTGCACTCCAAGTGCTGTGATGTGCCCATTAATTTGTTTGTCCATCCTCGCCCCTTTTCAAACCAAAATCCGCCAAATCTCACATTGCCAACCATCTTTTCATATAGAACATATGTTTGTTTTAATCATATCAGAAACAAACATATGTTCTAGTCTTGATTTACACGAAAGGCGAAAAACGCGAAGAGCCCGCAGCACTTGGCTGCGGTCCCCACAAAAGCTAGCGAGTCAAAACGTTACGGAGCCGCCAACTCACTCCGGCCGTCCCCCGAACACAAAAACGCCCCGCGGGCTCTTTCGAACCTACGGGGCGCATCGGCAGCTGGGACGGCGCACCCTGTGTGCCATCCCAGTTCTCGCCCGCCGCCGATGGCAGCGGGCTTGCTAGCCGCTGCTTAGCAGCAGCCGTTACTTGCTTACGACATCACTTGCTTCGCCGTCGGCAGCCGCAGCCGCGCGCTTCTTACGACGGTACGCGTACGCGCCGCCAGCCGCGCCGGCCACCGCTAGCACGACCACGCAACCCAGCGCGATCGCAACCGCAGGGTTGGACGAGGCCGCATCGGCCAGGTCCTCAACCGCACCGGCCACGCCGCTCTTGGCGCTGCCGGCCGACTTGCCGTCCTTGGCGCTGCCAGCAGCCTCGCCGCCCTTGGCAGCACCGTTCTCAGCCGCCGCCAGCGCAGCAGCCGCAGCGTCGCCAGAAGCAGCCACGCCGTTCTCGCCATTCAAAATGGCCTGCGCCGCGGCCGGCAGCTCGCCGCCGCCGCTTGCGGGCAGCGAGCCTGCCACCAGGTCGACCTCCCAGTTCGTGGACCACGTGTGGTCCCACACGCCGTTGAAGATGCCCGCGGCGATGGTCTGAGCCAGCCAGCCAATGGTCACGCTGGAAGTGCACGTGCCCGCGAACTGCGTCTGATCGGCCGTGGGCGTGCCCAGGTCAATGGTCACCGTGGAACCGTCGTAGCTCACGCCGGAGCCCCACACGTTGTTGACGGTCATCACCTTGCCCTGGATGACCACCGGGGCGCTCACCCACGCATGGCCGGAAGCGTCCACCGTCATGGTTGCGTTGTTGCTCACCGGCGTCGAGGGCGGGAAGCCGCCGTTGGTCAGGTGCGGGTTCAGCGGCAGGCCCGTGGTGGCCTTGTCGAACCACAGGTTGGCCGAAACCGTGTACGTGCCAGCAGCGAAGTGACCGCTCGTGGTAGTGTCCACCGTGGTGGAGCCACCGTTGGAAGCACCGCCATTGGAACCGCCAGAACCGTTCGAACCACCGTTATCGCCAGAATTGCCACCCTGGTTACCGCTGGAGTTGCCGCCATTGCTGCCGGAATTGGCATTTTCATCATTGCTCCCATCAGGAACAGCGTAACTCGTCGAATCGGAAATCCTCTTCACCGAGTCCCATGAAACCCCCAGCTGTAAGTTCCACTTTTTATCAGCCTTAAGAGGTACTGCATAAACTTCGGAACCCGCAAGCAAATAATTCGATTCACAGCTTGAAATGTCGAAGACAACTTGCGTGATTCTTCCAGAAACATGGCTTCCATACACCGAAGCATCACGCGCTACGCCCGCAAGAATAGCACCGTTACCAGGCAGACCGATTTTCATTAATGTGAATGCGGGATTCGGCAAATTCACAATAAGATGCTTTGAGCCATCAGCCGAAACGATAAGGGTCGCATTATTCGACATCGGAGTTGTCGGAACGCCATAGTTTGGATCGTCCTCCGACACGAGAGGATTCTTAGGGTTCGTCATGTAGGCCGTAAGGTGAAGGATGTCATTTTCGGATGCCGGACAATAGATATTTGCCGTTACCGAATATGTTCCAGCCTCGAAGTAGTCCGGGACAAAATCAGCGCCAAGAGACAGTATGCCCGCGACATATTCAAAAACATAGTTCAAGCCCGCATTGCCGCCCTCGGGAGTAAGCGAATACGTTGAACCGGCCTTCAAACTAACGGGGAGCCTAACCTCTGGCGCCTGATAGCCATCAACAGTATTGGCATTTTCTCCGTCAACGAAGCCCGAAACCTCAACAGCAAGCTTCGCCTCGCTCACCGACCTGACAACAGAATCGCCCGTATAGGCAGCTCTGAGCTTCTTTGGAGAGACGGACCAGCTCAATAGCAGCGAATCGCTTGATCCATCATCCCAAGCGTAGCCTTCATTAAGCGTCACGACAGCGCTGTAATCACCAGCATTGGTAGCCTCACCTACGCCGTTAATGGTGTAGGCCTCACTCGAGGGAATGCCAACCTGACTCTCGCCGTTATAGACAAGCCCTGATACAGCCGTCGGCTTCGCAACCTCCTCCGGAGCTTCGCTTACGGCAACAATATAGGCAATCTCAGTATCGTCGGTCTGGGCGGTAGAAGGATGACGATCACAACCCATTACGTAATTCCAAAACGGCAGCGTAGATCCGTCTTCTGCATCGGCGGGGACAAGATCGAACGTAACGTAGCCCTTTGAAGCCGAAGAAACAACCTTCCTTACGGTCTTTGATGACCCGACTTTCCCGGAAACGAGATAGAAGTTCGTTTTGGCAACATCCACGGGAAGCGTTGCGGACATCTTGCTATGCCCATCGCCAATCGGGCAGCTGTACCCACTGGGATAATCTGCCTCGCCCATCAAATTTAGCGCAATACCCCAGATGGCATCTACCTGGGGATTACGCATTCCGTCAAAATTAAGCTGATCTGTATACGACGCAAGGGAATCCGCATCTGTTATTTTTTTTGCAGAAGCACCCATGTAATCGGCGTATATATTTAGAACCTCAGCACCTTGGCCGAATTCGCCACCGTTCAAAACGATGTCGTCCCAATACGTATCGGTAGAATAAGTAATCGACGCCCCAGTTGCATCGTCCGTTAATGTTTTGCTCCATTCCCATTGGGACGAATTGCCGTCTTTGGCAAGAACAAAAATACCGAGCTTTGAGACTTCCGCATTCCGAAAGCCATCGCCCGAGGTAGTCGAAATGCCACTGAGCAATCCGCCGTCAAATAGATACAGGGAGTCGCATTCCTCGGCTACGCCCAGGGTAAGCTTGACTTTATCATCAAGCGCGATTTCGGATTCACCCGATACGAGGGAGACTCTATATCCTTCAAAAGTCGGGTTAACCTTATACTTTTGACCCAAAGCATTATCAATGGCGGACTTCTCACCATCATCAATAGAGGAAACTTTCAGTTCCGCTGCTTGCAGCTCATCAATTACAGACGAAGAGCTCTCGGCTTCTACCGAAAGTTTTATACCGCTATTCTCATCGATAAATGTTTTTGAGAAATCGCCATCAACATGCCTGATCGCATTTGCAAAGTCGACGGTCAATTTCAAGGGAATATTGAAGCGGCCATACGAAAGGGACTCGTTACGGTTTAATGCTGTTGCATATTCGCTGCAATTGGAAAACTCATAGGAGCCATCCCAATTGTCAAGGGAGACGACAACCTTGGAAACACGGGTATAGAACCCATCTTCGTGAATATCCTCGATATACGATGGGTCATTAGGATCTTCCTCGATGTCGACGCGCTCCTTAGATACGACGGAAACGCCTTCGCCATCAGAGAAATCCTGAACCGTGAACACCGGGTTGACAAGCTCAAACGTGAGAGTTTTATGTCCATCGGCATCCACGATAAGTTCAGCATTGTTCTTTACTGGGGCGCCAGGAATGCCGCTCTCTCCGATTCCCAAAGGGTTTTGGGGATTAGTCGCGTACGCGGTAATTCCTAACGGGGTGAGCATGGAGACATTGGCGGAGATCGTATACGTCCCCGCTTCAAGCTCGGCGCTAGTAGCTATGGCGTCCGAAGAATCAGCAGCTGACATCATTGCAACAAGGTCGGCCCGATTGTCATCTTCAGTGCTACCGCTCGATGCGCCTTCCGTTTCGACGATTTCGTCCGCGGAAGAACCCTCGTCGTCAACATCAACATTACCCATCTGGACCCGAGGAGAAGCCGCTTCCTCTAAAGCATTTTCGCCGTCTGCCGCCTGCTCTTCGACGGCCTGCTGGTCTTGCTCCTGCGTGGCTTTGGGGCTTTCTTCCTGCCCATCATCACCAAATGCCGCGTAGGACGGCATGAGCGACACGGCAAGCACCACGGACAGGAACGCGTTGCCCAGCACGCCCCACTTGCTCATTTTCCTTTTCACCGCTTTGAGGCTTGCCACGTTCCCGCCTCCCTTCTTGCTTCGGTGTTCATAGCGAATCACCCTTTCTTTGCGGCTTGTTTGTATTTGGTGGTGCAACCTTGGGCGCCGATGCCGCATCCTCGGCTCCCAAGGCATCCCGAGGCGGGCCGATACGGGCCCCGCCATGTGGAATCTGGGTACGACAAGACAGACGCGCGCCCGCGTTGCGTGAGGGATTGGGTTGTTGCAGGGGTTGTGCGCTTGCCCGCGCGAGCTCGGTGTTCGCCCTGGTTGAAAGGGCGCTCCAGCCGGCAAGTAACACGCGGGTAACTGGCTTGACGGCTGCTATTGTAAGCCTGGGGTTACCGAAATTACAAGAAAAAAGTTCGAAATGGGTTCCTTTTTCGACAAAATCTTCTCCAAGGGTAACATATGTTACCCCAGGTCAGAGGGGTACGTCGGTCGGCGAACACGTCAACTCGTAAAGATTCCCAAACATTTGTTCTTGTGTTCTGAACGGATGTTTGGTGATACAGATCGCGCTTGGCGTTCCCCCTAGCCAAGGGGCTACTACCTATAGCACGCGGATGAAGCGGCCATCCACTTCTAGCACGCCTTCTTTTTGCAGGGTGCTTAGTTCGCGAATGAGCGATTTGTCGGCGGCACGCAGATACGTGGCCCATTCCTGGCGATTCATGGGAACCTCTACGCGACCGTCCGCGTCCTGGGGTAGCGTGCGCAAATACGCCATGATGCGGTCGGAAAGGCGCGGCTCGCCCACCACGGAGAGCGTTTGCGTAAGCACGCCTATCTTCTTCGACATTTCGGTCGACAGGTTTTCGCGCAGCAGAAACGCATGCGGGCTCGTGCACGATTCGAGTTGCTTTGCGGGGATGCACAGTATGCTCGTGGGCTCAAGCGCGCGAATATTCACCGGCGTATGCTTAAGCGTCGCCGGCACGGCCTCGGCGAACGACTCGCCCGAGCCGAACTGCGCCACCGGGCGATCTTGCCCACCTTGCGGCATGCTTGCTTGTACGATGCCCGAAACAACCACGGGATAGAAATCCATACGGTCGCCAGCACGTCGCAGCAGTTGGCCTTCTGACAGCTCGATAATGCGCGAATCGATTTCGCGCAGCAAATCGCGCAGGTCCTTCACGGGAATGCCCTCGAACACGGCCGACGAATGCAGCGAGCGAATAAGATCCTGCGTAAACTCCATGCGGCTCACCAACTCCTTGCTACGCTCGTCGCCCTGGCAAACGTTCCCCGCGCAAGCCTCGTATGCGTGCGGCCGCACATGGCGATACCGTCACTCCAGCCATTCCCGCCATCGCGCCGAAACCAGCCACCGGGTAACATTTGCTACCGAAAGTTACCTTTATCTAATTCATTATCGCACTGCGCAGCTTTTTGTAAACACAGGGTCATATTTTTCCCAAACAAGAAAGGCGACCCGCTCGGCTGCCTTTCCCCAAACCAGCGCTTCGGAAGCGCTTCTTGCAAGCAATCTTGTTCGCAGCAAACCTGGCAAAGCATCCGGCCCCCTGTCGCGCTTCACGCCCTTCACGCCCCGCCCATCATGCAGCCGTACCCGGCACAGAAAGCAACAAAGGGCCCGCGGCATTTCAACCGCGAGCCCCTCGCAAAAGTTAGCGAGTCAAAACCTTCCGGAGGCACTGACCCATCCGCTCCTGTCACGCGGCCTTACGCCAACAGTTTGCGACCTGCCTCCTCAAGCGCGTTCAGCAGCGCATCGGCAGCTTCGCGGCTGGCATCCTTCGCGAACACGTACAGCTTGATCTTCGGCTCGGTGCCGCTCGGGCGCACGATGACCTTGTTGCCGCCTTCCACGTCGAACTCCACCACGTTGGCGGAAGGCAGGCCGTTCACGCCGCCTTGGTAGTCGACCACGGCCTCGACCTTGCGGCCGGCCAACTCGGCCGGCGCGTTCGTGCGCAAACCCGCCATGAGGTCGGCCATCTTCGCCGCGCCGTCGGCGCCGGGGTAGGACAGCGACACGGTGCGGTTGAGCCACCAGCCGTGCTTGGCGTACAGGTCGCGCATGGCCTGGGCCAGGTTCTTGCCCGCCAACTTGTACTCCTGCGCCATTTGGCAGATGAGCAGGCTGGCGTTCACGGCGTCCTTGTCGCGCACATGGTCGCCGGACAGGTAGCCGTAGCTCTCCTCGAAACCGAAGATGAAGCGGTCGGCTTCGCCCGCGTCGGCCAGCTCGGTGATGATGTCGCCGATGTACTTGAAGCCCGTCAGGCAACGGCGCAGCTCGAAGCCGTATTCCGCAGCCAGCGCATCGACCATGGCCGACGACACGATGGTGGTCACGGCCACCTTGCGCGTCAGGTCCTCGCCGCGCTCGGCGCGCATGCGGCACACGTAATCCAGCAACAGCACGCCCATCTCGTTGCCGGTCAGCAGCGTGTAGTCGTTGCCGTCCTTGCAGGCCACGCCCACGCGGTCGGCATCCGGGTCGGTGGCCAGCAGCAGGTCGGGATGCACCTGCTCGCACAGATCGATGCCCTTCTGCATGGCCTCGCGAATCTCGGGGTTGGGATAGGGGCACGTGGGGAAGTTGCCGTCGGGCTGCTCCTGCTCGGGCACCACGGTGACGTCGGAGACGCCGGCGCGCGCGAGCACCGTGGTAACGGGGACCAGGCCCGTGCCGTTGAGCGGCGTGTACACCAGCTTCAGCGGGGCGGCGGCGATCTGCTCGTCGGACAGGTTGTTCACCGACTGCGCCAGCACCGCGTCGTAGTAGCGCTCGAGCACGGCGTCTTCGATCCACTTGACCTTGCCCGATGCCACGGCCTCATCGAAGTCCATGGACTTCACGCCGGTGAACGCGTCGGTTTCGGCGATGGCGGCGGAGATAGCGGCGGCAGCCTGGCTGGTGATCTGGCAGCCGTCGGGGCCGTAAGCCTTGTAGCCGTTGTACGGCGCAGGGTTGTGGCTGGCCGTCATGCAGATACCGCCCGAGCAGCCCAGGTCGCGCACGGCCCACGAAAGCGTGGGGACCGGGGAGATGCGCGGGTACACGTATGCCGTCACGCCGTTGGCGGCCATGATGGCGGCGGTGGTGCGCACGAACAGCTCGCCGTTGTTGCGACTGTCGCGGGCGATTGCGACCGAGGGGTTGTCGAAGTTCGCGTTCAGGTAATCGGCGAAGCCCTGCGTGGCGCGGCCCACCGTGTAGATGTTCATGCGGTTCGTGCCGGCGCCCAAAACGCCGCGCAGGCCCGCGGTGCCGAACGACAGGTTCTGGAAGAAAGCGTCGGTCATCGCGGCGTCGTCGCCGGCGTCGGCCTTCGCCTGCATGTCGGCCAGCTCGGCCGCCAGATCGGCGTCCTGCACGTTTTCAATCCAATGCGCAAGCTCGGCGCGCACATCGATATCGCTCATAAGGTTTCCTTCGCTTCTAGCGGTTTCTCCCCGGTTGCGCGGACGCGATCGGGCGCGGCGCGGGCATCCGCCCCGCACGGCCGGCATCCATCCGATGGGGCACGGGCACGTGTCCGCCCTCCAACCAGGCTTTCCTATATATGCCGCCCATTGTAAACGACACGCCGCCGAAGCGCGCGAACCCGACAGCATCAGCGCAGTTGCATGGCGGATGACGCAGCGGCGCCGCGATCCTCGCTGAACACGCGGCACCCTCGGCGCGCCATCAAGGGCATCATCGAGCTCGCCCGCGACCACAGCGCCGAGCCCGAGCGCCTGCTCGACGACCGGCAACGCACCGACGAACTGTCGAGCCGCCGTCCACCGTGGTCGTCGATACCGCGGACAAGGAAGACCCCGCCGCCCCGCCGGGGAACGGGCCGGATGCCCTGCCGAACGTAAAATCCGCCGGCGAAGCAGGGCGAATCGATGGTTTCGCGAGCGTTAACGGGTATGATGGGGTTTGGCACCCCGCTGACAAACCAGACGGGGCCAACGCCACGGGCGCCGACCTCGCCGATGAGGGCGGCGACGGCTCAGGCGACAACGCGGGTAACGATCCCGCCGTCCGCCCGGCCGCCGAGGCCGCAGAAGCCCGCCCAACCGATACGGAACCTTCGGCCAGCGCCGATACGGAGCCGGCCAAGCACTAGGAGGAATCCAGCATGCATATGCGCACCAACCGCCACGCAGCGGGCTTTACCCAGGAAGGCGCCGCAGCCGGCGGCAGCCACCGTAGCCGCCGCGAGCACCGCTCCCGAAAAGCCGCGCTTGCCGCGTTCGCCCTTGCTGGCGCGATGGCCGCTGCGCTGTCCGCCGGCTGCGCCGGCGATGGCGGGAAAGCCGCCGTCACGCTGGACCCGAGCAACCCCACCACCATCACCGTCTGGGATTACTACAACGGGGCCCAGCAGGCGTCCTTCGACAGCCTGGTGTCCGAGTTCAACTCCACCGTGGGCAAGGAGAAGGGCATCTACGTGAAAAGCAAGACCCAGGGGTCGGTTCCCGAGCTGGAGAAGGCCATCTCGAACTCGTCGGCGGGCGAAGTCGGCGCCGAGGAGATGCCCGACGTGTTCTCCTCCTACGCCGACACGGCCTATAGCGTGCAGCAGCAGGGCAAGCTCGTCGACCTGACGGACTACTTCACACCCGATGAGCTGTCCAACTATGTGCCCGACTACCTTGATGAGGGCCGCTTCGACGGCGACGACTCCCTGTACCTGCTGCCGGTGGCGAAGTCCACCGAGGTGACCATGCTCGATGAAACGGATTGGGCGCCGTTCGCCCAGGCCACCGGCGCCACCATCGACGACCTGGCAACGCAGGAGGGCATCGCCGCCACCGCGAAGCGCTATTACGAATACACCGATGCGCTGACGCCCGACGTCCCCGACGACGGCAAGGCGTTCTACGGCCGCGATTCCCTGTCCAACTACTTCATCATCGGCATGAGGCAGATGGGCGTCGACCTGCTCGCACCCGACGCCAGCGGCAAAGCCCAGGTCAACGCCGACAAGGAAAAGGTCCGCCGCCTGTGGGACAACTACTACGTTCCCTACGTCAGCGGCTATTTCGACGCCGTGGGCAAGTTCCGCTCCGACGACGTGAAGACGGGCGACATCATCTGCTACACGGGCTCCACCGCATCTGCGGCGTACTTCCCCGACCGGGTGGCCGACGATAACGGGACGCACGAGATCGGCTATCGGATCATCATGCCGCCCGCCTTCGAGGGCGGAAACGCCGTGGCCCCTCAGCAAGGAGCCGGCATGGCAGTGGCGAAATCCGACGAGCAGCACGAATACGCTTCCTGCGAGTTCCTGAAATGGTTCACGGAGAAGCAGAACAACCTGCGCTTCGCGGCGACGTCGTCGTACCTGCCCGTGCGAACCGACGCGAACAACATAGACGAGCTCGATAGCGCGATTCGAGACGAAAACCTCTCCGTGAGCCCTAAAACCCGCGACTGCATCGCCATGGCCATGGACTCCTTCGATGATGTGGAGCTGTACTCGCTTAAGAGCTTCGACAACGCCTATGCCGCGCGCAAGGTGCTCGACCACTCGCTCAACGATAAGGCAACCGCCGACAAAGCGGCTGTTCAGGCAGCCATGGCCACCGGCCAGTCACGCGCCGAGGCTCTTGAGCCGTACGTGGACGATGCCGCGTTCGAGCAATGGTACGCCTCCTTCTGCCAGCAGCTTCAAGCCGCAGCCGAGGGTACGGAGTAGCAAGAAGTGCATAACGAACGCAAGCGCACCGACGCGGGTGCGACAAAGGGAAAACGAAAGATATCCTTCCTTCGAGTCCTCATGGTCTCGCTGGCCGTGATCGTCTTGATTCAGGGCGCCTTGCCCATTTCGGTGCTCGCGTTCAGCGGCGTGAAGGGCACGCTTGAGGACAACGCCATCTCCATCGATGCACGCGCGGTGGACAACCGCAAGGTGAACCTGGAAAGCGCCATGGTCAAAAGCTGGGCGGGCATCTCCCGTGAGACCGTCGCCCTCAACTCCGCCCTTTCCGATCAGCTTGCCCAGTCGGGCCTCGATGTGCCGGGCTTCCTTGCCGATAACAGCCAGAAGGAGGCCTTCATCGCCAATGCT